>CAZPNQ010000060.1:0-22268 GCA_964587955.1 uncultured Nitrospira sp. | reverse complement strand
AGGCGGGGAACGCCGCTGGCGGACTTTTTCAGCATCCTGCTAGAACCGTGTCACGCTGGAAAAATGGAACTGCGGCAAGATCATGGCCGGGACCAGCATCTTACCGGTTTCTGAATTCACCGCCTCCATCGGTGCGGTCCACATGTTGATGTGCCGAAAAGCTTGGAGGGGACTCTCATGGAAGCGGAAATTTTTGACTGCTGAGACAACCTCTCCTTTCTCGACCAAAAACGTCCCGTCTCGCGTCATGCCGGTCAACATGAGGTCGCGGAGATTCACGGGACGGATATACCAAAAGTTCGTCACGAGAATCGCACGTTCCGCATTTTTGATGAGATCCTGAATAGAGTGGACCGGGGATCCTTCGACCGACAAAGCTGGAGCTTCCAACGTAGGAATGGTTTCCACACCTTTTGCCTTGGCCATAAATCGGTCGTAGGCCAGCTGTTTGAGAACCCCATGATCGATCCATACCGAATCCGTGCTCGGCAATCCCTCATGGGTAAATCCCTCTCCAAGCAGATCGGCATGATCAGGAACGTTCCGGAGGGTCAGCCGTTCGTCCACGATCGCGTGGTCCAGTTGACCGGCGAAAGGGCTCGTCCCTTTCACGTACGACTTGGCATCGAGTGACCACATCAACCAAGCCCAGAGCCCGGCGACAGCAGCCGGTTCAAGAATGACGGAATACCGTCCGGCAGGGAGCTCGTGCGCGTCCCGGCCTCGCTTGGATTTGGCAATGGCGCCCAATGTCCGCTCTTGAACTTTCAAGTGATCGATCGACCGATGGGCAGCGGCACTCCAGCCGGTGGCATCATCGGCTTGGACGGTCAGGCTGAACCGTGCATCTGCCCGACGTTCATAGCCAAACAGCCCGTTGTCGGCGGCAATCCCTATGGCCGTCGTCGACGACGAAACCACGCCGGCCGCCATGATGTTCTCCATCCGGCAGTGCCCGATCGCTTCATTGGCATACTCCAGACGCTTGACCGGACCTGCGGCCAAGGTTTCCGGTTTGACCGTCTCTCGATTGGGAAACCGGCAGGGATCGGGAGGCGGAAGATATTCGGGATCAGCCGGCGACACGCGAGCAATTCGCTCGGCACGGGCCAGCACATCCTGGATCGCCCCGGCGGTAAAATCCGTCGTACTCGCCGTTCCGTGCTGGCCGCCAAAAGCGACTGTCACCGTCAGCATGCCGCGCCGGGCATCGACATTCTGAGTGATTTGATTGTTGGCAAATCGCGTCGTTCCGGCATGATGATCGCGAAGATTCACGATCGTATGATCGGCAGACGATCGCTTTAGGATCACATCGCTGAGAAAACGGAACTCATCGTGGCTCGTCATCTTCGGCCACTTGTCGCTCATGACGGTCATGAGCCGCCTTCTCCTCTGATCACGTGAACCCGGCGAAACCTGGCGGGGGAAGCGGCATGGGTCATCCACCCTGACTGCCCCGGCTGCCCTTTCCCGCACGTAATAAATCCGTACCGTCGGCGAGAGCTCCGGTCGGCAACTCCGTCGCAGCTGTTCCAGAATTCCGGCGTGATGCCGTGGTAAATCACGTCCCGCAGCATATGTGTCCGTCTGCCGTTTTCAATCAGCCAGAACGCGTCCCCGCCGAACTGGAAATTGAAGCGGCGCTGATCGATGCTATAGGACCCATGACCTTCGATATAAATGCCGCGTTTCACGTCGGAAATGAGTTGATCGACGGTCGCCGATCCCGGCTCCAGTCCGATATTGGCGATGCGCACGATCGGAATATTCGTCCAGCCGTCGGCCCGATTCGAGCCGCGTGAACGAGACTCGCCTATTTTTGGCGCCACTTCCCGGTTCGTACAGTAGCCGACGAAGACCCCGCCGCGGACGATGTCCCATTGCTGGCACATCACCCCATCGTCATCATAGCCGGTCGCGGCCAACGTTTCGGGTTCGAGATTATCGGCCACCAGGTTCACAACCGGCGAGCCATAGCGAAAGTTGCCGCGCTTCTCCGTCGTCAAGAAACTGGTCCCGGCATAATTGGCCTCGTAGCCGAGCGCTCGATCCAGTTCGCTCGGATGCCCACAGGATTCATGGATGGTCAATGACAGATGTTCAGGGTCGAGCACCAGATCATACTGGCCGGCGTCAACCACCGGCGCCTTCACCTTTTCGATCGCTTGGTCGGCGACACGGGACGCCTCACGAGGGAAATCTGCCTCTTCGATCAGCTCATAGCCTTTCCTGAGATGGGGTGTATTAAAGCTGCGCGACGCAAATCGGCTTTCGTGCAGTGCGGTCGCCGTGCACTCGCCTTGCCCTGCCAACAGATCGAACTCCACGTGCGTTTGCTCGCTGGATACAAACAACTTTCTGTCCCGGCGTGCCCACAGGCTGGCGCTGCTTCTCGCAATACCGGATCTCCGTTGCAACACTTCCATGGTGTTGAGCAATAAGTCGGTTTTTTTCTCCAACGGGACGCTGAAGGGATCGATGCGATACGGGGTGACGACGCGGTCGCGATAAACCGGCTCCTCAGCCAGCCGGACTTTTTCGACGGAGACCGATGCGGAGCCTTTGGCGATCTCGACGGCCAAGTCTGCCACCCGTGGCACCTCTTCAAGCGACAAAATCGAACTGGCCGCAAATCCCCAGGCCCCATGATAGAGCACGCGCACGCCGAACCCTTGGTCGTGAATGTCCCGGATCGCCGCGATGCGCCGATCTTCGCCTTCGATGTGTTCCGTGATGCTGTCTTGAATGCGGATGTCGCCGTATTCGGCGCCGGACGCTGCAACGCGTTTCAGCGCGAGCTCGGCGAATTCGTCCCAGGTTGGAGTGTTCATGCAACGTATCTCACATTGAACGAACGCAGAACGAAGTTAGTATAACAGGTGGGCGAATGAAACGGTGAGAACGACGAGAGACAGAGAAATGAAAGGCTCTTACTCTAGAAATATTTTCAGCATGGACAGATCATTATGCATCCTGTGGTACCTAGGCGGGTATGGGAACGATACGTTCCCTTGCTAAATCCGCAGCGTAGCCGATCGCTGCCGGAATATGCTCGGGCCGAAGCGAAGGGTATTGATCGAGAATGTGTTCGGGCGTTTCGCCAGCGGCAAGATTGTCGAGAACCACCGAGACGGGAATTCGTGTCCCACGAAAGCACACGGCACCATGCATGATTTGTGGGTCAGTCGAAATGCAGGACATCCAATCCATCGCCGGTACCTCCAGATATGACCATCACGATAGCACGGTGTGGCTCTGATCACGTGGCAACTGTTACGCCGTTGCGCTTGAGCACATCAAGCAGCTTTGGAATATCCGGTAGTCCGGGGGGAATCTCTTTGTCGATGTAGAAGACGTCGGGTCCAGCTGGCGTTTCCCGTAAAATTTTACTGTGGCTAGCTCGAAGCTGCTCAGGCCGCTGTTAGTCGGACTTTCCCGACCTTGCCGAGTTTCACATGTTGCTTGGCTTGCCACAGATCATAGTTGTACTGAAGGGCTAGCCAACTTTCCGGCGAACGGCCGAGTGCCTTAGAAAGACGTAACGCCATTTCAGGACTTATACGGCTAGTACCCGTAAGAATGCGATTCAGCGTAGAAGCAGCTACCCCGAGCTTCCCAGCCAGTTCGCGGCCACTCAGGTTGTTGGGATCCAGATAGACCTGAAGAATGAACTCACCGGGATGGGGAGGATTGTGCATAGCCATTTTAGTGGTAGTCCTCATAATCCAAGACGTAGGCGTGTCCGTCTTTGAAATTGAACGTGAAGCGCCAGTTTCCATTTACCCATACCGACCATCGACCGCGCTCCGCCCCCTTTAAAGCATGAAGCCTGAACCCAGGAACATCCATATCCTCGATGGACAAAGCCGTGTCCAAGGCTGCTAGCAACATGCGCAGGCGTTTGGAGTGATGCGGTTGGATACCCGCCGCGCTCCCCGACTCAAAGAACTTCCTAAGCCCTTTGTGTCGGAAAGATTGAATCACAAGCCATATATAGCATGTTGCGCATCACGCAACAACGTCTTGTGGTTCCAATCATGACGCTGCGGCGGGGGGCCTGCGGAAGCCCGCGAAACCGACTGGATCGTGACAGGAGTAAGCAGCAACTTCACGTTTGAGCAACCGTGACGGGTCTCAACGAAGCGCCTCGGCCAGCGACTTCGTCTTTACAATACCCAACATGGTCTCGCGCTCCTTCGGACAACTTGCGCTGGTGAGTTGGTCGATCTTCGGCCATACCTGATGAAGCTGGTCAGTCTCGTACTTCTCGGCAAGAGCCATGACCAACTGGGCCTTCGCACCTGCAGGCTGGTAGGTCTTGACCTCGGGAATCAACTCCTTGAGCACGGCGCATAAAGACGGGCCAAAAGAGTCAGCCGCGTAAACATGTGGCGCGAACATGAAGACAGAGACGGCGACCGCACTGAGGATCGCCGTGCTAGTGCTTATGAGTGTCGTGACCCTATTTTTCATGCTGCCTCCGTTGCTATCTGACGACCGAAGGGGATTTCTTTGGCCAGGTTTATACGTCATGTTCTCTTAGACGTTCAATGTCCTCGAGGTGCTTTTGCTGTTGGGCTTCTGCCGACGCGATAGCTTGCTCCTTCATGCGAATGAGCAATAAAGGTGACGCAATGAGAACTGGGAAGTCAAACAGCTTCCCGTTCACCGCGGTGCTTGAGACTTCAGAGTAGGTCGGTCCAAGCGCTATCGGTGTAATAAGCTCGGCGTAGAGAGGCTGCTGCTTCAGAGGTATTTGAAGTCCATGCTTAGTGAACGAGCTCTCAGAAAAGCCTTGCATTCGCAATCCACTGAGCGCTCTCGAAATGCGTGCTGAGTTCTCTGGCGTGGGGTTTACAAGCAGGTCCATGTCGTCTGCTTTGCGATCACGGCAGTACCAGGCCACAGCGAGCCCGCCAACTACGACAAACTCCACACCATTGGAGATAAAGGCGCGGACGAGTTCTTTGTTCGCGGCGAAGTGATGGAGCGAGTCACCGATACGGTTCATGCCGTATAACGGATGATGACGGTTCAACTATCATGTCCGTACGTGTCACATGTGCTCATCGGGAAGTCTACTACCCAAGCTCTTGGGCGAGCCCGATGAGAATTCCTTCGGGACTCCGGATGTAGCAGAGCCGATACATGTCTTCGTACTGGACCACTTCGCCGACGAGCTCCGCGCCGCGTTTGCGGAGGCATTCCACACAAGCTCGTTTTTTAGACGGCGACTGTCATTGCAGAAACCCGCCCTGTTCAGCGATGGCGGCAGCATCCCGTGCGCCATGGAGAACGCGAAAACAATGAGTTCTTCTTTGCTCACACTGTAGTAAATGGCATAGGGATGATGAAACATCACGCGCAGCCCGATGCCGAGCTGACCGCGGGTTGTTCCCATCAGTGGCGATTGCCGCACCACGTCTAGAGTTTTGCCAATACCATCAAGAAAACGAGTGGCAACCGCTTCATTGGCTTCAGTAGCAAGGTATGCCCAGATTTCCGCGAGGTCGGCTTCTGCCGTGTCGGTGAGACGGAGGGTTAGGTCTTGGCTAATAACTTCCTCCCTCGCACCATGATTTTTTTCTTATCAAAATTACGGACGTGACCGGCGGCAACATCGGCAAGCCCCTTTTCAATATCTGCTTTCAGCGCGGCTAATTCCTGCCCCTGCACTACCCGCTTGAGCTTCCATTCGCGCAGCGCTTCGCGCACTACCTCACTGGTAGAAGCGTAATCCCCACCGTCAACTGCTGCTTTGACAACTGCTGCCATATCGGACGGCATGGTAATAGTCATGCGTTCTATGCTGGACATATCACTCTCCTTTTACAGGATTCATAAGTCATACTTTATCATATTTAGGAGGCTCGTGTTAGAAGATAATAGTGCTCACTTACATTTGTTTTGTAACTCAGAAGGAATTAAGGGGTCTGACCCCTTTGCTGTTCGGACGAGTCTGCAGGGGTCAAGCTGCGGCCGCTAAGACCACCCCGCACTCGTGACACCTTTATCCTTCAATTAGACCATTCGCGCCTAAGCGAGTTCAGTCTACTTGGATAGTTCGCGCCAATAGGCTGGACTCAGGTCGTAGCTGAATTCCAAGTTCTCCGAAGCGCGCGCCTTGACGATAAAGCCGAGCAAACGAAGCTGCTCCAGGCGATAATATAGCTCGGCGTCACTCATCTTGAAGCGAGATTTCAGCTCAGATTGTGGTACGGCGGTGAGCGATCCGGCAAGGCGGTTCTTTGTGGCGGCGCGTTCAATATGGAGAAGCAGGCTTGCCTGTGTGTCTCCGACGCTAATCCGGCGCGCTCCAAACGTCTGACGGAGGTCGTCTGGAAGCGCGGGAATTCTGAGGTGTCCCCACACTGGGTTGTCAGGCCGATCTGGGTTGAGAGCGATCTCACCCAGGGCGGCTTGAAGTTGCGCTTTGAACGGGTGTTCATTAACAGGTGATCCGTACACCAACGCGCGATATTCGCGCAGATCCGACGGGATATCGTCAACTCGGCCGGCGATAAGTATGGTTCGCGGACTCAGGGCGTGGCGTACTCCCAGTTCATAAAAAACGTTTGCGTTTCTACCTGACAAATCGGCAATCACGGAGTGCGCCTGCGCCAAATAATCCAGGATCTCGCGAACAAACGACCCTGACGCACTGGACTCGTCGGCGCGAAATACGCGTAATCCCAAGTTGGTTGCTTCAACGGCAGGCCGAATAAGGTTATCGAGGACAAAGCGGAAGTGGTTCCGGTCTGCTTCATCGGCGCCGAATGGGGATACCACGAAGCAAGTCTTGTCAAAGGGAATCGTCGTCATGACCTACCCCAGGCACTCTAAGAACACGTGGCAATCCGCGTTGTCCTCAAAGATGTCCTCGGGGGCGTTACCTCGGACACATGGTAAATCGCCCCGTCCAATTGCACTTTGGGCGGACGTGCTATGACCGCCGAATTACCACAAGCATGAAGAGAGCACAAGATACAAGACCTGACGTTGAATCTGTGACGTTCATGAGGCTCAATGTCCAAGCTCAGTCGCCGCAGCTGACGGTCGGCTGGAGTGGTTGGCGAGCTATCTCCCTACCAGAAATGTCCGGTTCGAACTTTAACCTTCTTGCTCAATTGCCTCGGGAACCTCGTGGTGTCGCTTGTCGAGTAACGGCGAGGTCGATGTGTTTTGGCATCAGGAGGAACTTACGGGTGTGACCGATTTTTTATTTCCGATCATCGTAATCGCCGATCGGCACGCTCTTGATCCAAGAGACGCAACATCACCGACGTTCGAAGGAAGTCAAAGGGTCGAACCCCTGTGTTGTTCAAACGTCAATTATCCAGCGCGTGTACGTACCCCTGTATCACATGTGCTCATTGAGAAGTCTGCTGCCCAAGCTCTTGGGCGAGCCCAATGAGAATTCCTTCGGGGCCCCGGATGTAGCAGAGTCGATACGCGTCTTCGTACTGAACCACTTTGCCGACGAGCTCCGCGCCGCGTTTGCGGAGACGAGCAAGCGTCTCGTCGATGTCCTCCACAGTAAACATGACGCGCAGGTAACCGAGAGCGTTGACCGGGGCTCTGCGGTGATCGGCGACCACAGGCGGTGCGAGAAATCGTGACATCTCGATCCGGCTGTGACCGTCCGGCGTACGCATCATGGCAATCTCGACGCGCATGTCACGCAACCCAGTGACGCCATCTGCCCAGCCTCCTTCTATTGGAAGGCGCCCCTCGAGCTCGAGACCAAGTTCGGTGAAGAACTCAATGGCGGCGTCGAGGTCTTCGACCACAATGCCGACGTTATCCACACGCTTGACCGTCATGAAGCTCCTTGGCGTTAGCGATATTTAAGCCGATCCGCAGAAGAGCCGGATCGATCATGAGCGCTTCAACTTACTGAGGAAGTAATGAATAAACAAGGCGAGGATAGTCCAGTAGAACGCGAAGCCGATCACCAAGAATGGGGGCGGCAGATCCGGCAATGGAGTGAGAGGCAACAAGGGTCCTAACAAAACAAATTTGATGGGGAGTAGAAGCGTAGAGACGGCACTCTTCCAAGCTATCGGTGACCCCGTTCCCAGAAAAGACTCTTCCCTCGCAGGAAAGAGCCGGACTTCCGATCCCAGGAGTGAGTTAGAGATAAATTGAAAGGCAAAGACAGCAATGAGAACGAGAACGACGAACTTTGTCCTGGAGATACTCATGGTTATCTGACGTGTGGTGACTCAAATGCAGTCTTCACATGAGCGGTGGTGAATGGTGAAGTGGATCAGAAAGGCCCAGAAGAAAATAGCCCGTTCCTGATGCACCATAGGTGAAATCCGCAGAATAAAGTCCTTGTGTGTCTGTCGGCCAACTATCGCCACTTGGAGTCTCAGCCTTGTATTTTAGTACAAGATCGCCGAACGTCTCGGCTCTGCTTTTCCATACTTCATCCTGAGTCTGCCGATAAAGATCCAGCATTAACTCTCCTCCGCCTGCCAGACCTGTGCATAATGTCGGATTGTTTCTGAAGTCGCCGTAGTTGAAGGCTGCTTCGCCTGCGCGGAGCGCTATATCCATTAAGGAGGTGTCATTCAAGCATCGTGCAGAAACAGAAAAAACCAACCCAATGCCAGAAGCACCATGACTGTACTGACAGCGAGTTAGGTCGGTCTCTTCGAGGATCGGACTCCAATTCAAACCGCCTTTGATTTCGATAGCTGTTTTGACGAGCGTATCCAATAACTCATGGCTGAGCTTGGTCCATCTTGTTTCGCCTGTCTGTTCGTACAGGTAAGCCAAATAGAATGCGACGCCAGCGATTCCGTGCGACAGTCCCGTGTATGCCCTCTCACCGAAACTCTTCCCGACTGGCTCTGGAAGGCAGTAGGTCAAGCCGCGCTCTCGAATGATCTTTTGTTCAATCCACTCTGCGCACCTGATCGCTCCATGCAAGAATTGAGGATTCTCGGTTCTTCTCCAGAGCTTGAGTAAGAACCAACCGTTTGAAGCTTCGCCACTCAGAAAATCGGTGATCGGGCCTGGGTCTTCAGAGCAGATATGCTTTCCATTTTCTTCAGCGAATAGCAGGAAGTTGTCGTTCGAGGTCAGCTCGGATACCAGCAGTGCTGAATAAGCGACTCCGGTTTTCCCGAGTTGAAGACCTCGCTCGAAGTAATCGTTGTCAGGCTTGGCCGTGATGCACCAGCGTATGGCTCCTTCAGCAAGCGTGAGTGCATCTTCGTCTTGTGTCTTTCGATAGTATTCGCATAGAAAGATCGGGATTCCGCCTACGCCGTTGAAAATGCTGTAGTGGTAATGCGGCTTATCGACATAATCGTAGGTTCTCCAGCAACAACCGTGTTCGTGATGCTCAACGGTGGCTTTAAGGAAAGAGAATACGGAATCAGCACCTGCAAGGAATCTATTCATTTTTAGCGAACTATATCTGCCGATGCGCACAGGGAACCGGATCCTCCAGTTCCTGACCGTCTAATAGGCCATTGCCCATCGCGAACCATACGCCATAGCTATCATCGTTTCAACGAGTGGAGGCTGTGGACTACGGGCATTTGCCGACCTGCGATGGTTTTAATTTTGCACGCGATTCACTGAATAGGGAATTGGCATAGGTGGCAAGGCAACGAAACGCCGAGGGAAATTAAGGGGTATGACTCCTTAGTCGTTCCGGCTAACATGGCGATTGGCATCAATCTCCGTTAGACCACTAGCCTCCCCAGACTTGGAGGACAACCTGCGGCCAGGCTTTGGTGACGTTCGCTGCAATGCGAGGAGTTGTCTGCACTTCGTTGGCAAAGGCGTTAAACGCGTGGACTACATCCTCAAGTAGGCATTCAAGATTCAGGGTTAGCTTGCCAGCCATATCTACCGTGAGGTGAGCCGCCTCGTCCGCACCCTTCCTTCCCCAGTGAAGCAGGTAGCAGCGGGTCTGACCAGATCGCGTCCTCAGCTTACGGGGGCGGCCGGTGTGCATAGTTGTATGTCGGTAAAGCTGGATCGCATGAGCGATGGCGGACGGATCTCGTGAAGTGAAGGCTGTGAGAAACCGGCTCATGTCTTTGCTTGTCGCCTTCGGCAGCTTCCCCTCGCGTAGAGCCGAGAAGAGATCCACCTGAGCGAATGTCGCCATGAGCAAAGCATACAGGGACATATAGAACTTCGGTTGGTGCCCGGCACCGAACTGTTCGCGAATCGCCGTTGCTTCGCGCTGGAGGCTGAGGAGGTCCCTTCGAAGGGTGATCATGATATCGTCGGGTGACATCCTAGAAAACACGTTGGTCTAATGCCAAGGATGAAGTGCGCCGTAAGGCGTTCGCTCGGAGGAAATTAAGGGGTCTGACGCCGTGGCTTTCCCACCCGAGTGAACTGCCAATCTACTCAATCTTATCTGCTATTGCAGCTTCACGACGGAAAAAGTGAAAGTAGTCGCTAAGTGTCGACAAGGCGGCCGCTGAGATCGCGTGTACATCGTTCGATCCGACTGCAGCAATCAGTTCACGGGTCTTCTCAGTTCTTGCTTGAAGAATATAGAACCGTTCCAGCTTGAATAATGACATCGGTCTTCCGGTGGGCTGCCCGGTCATTGGATTGACCTCGAAGGTCTTAATCCCGTCGGGTGGGTACTCAAGTAGCTGATCGGTCAGTTGCCAAGTTCCCTCAAATACGAACGTTTGCGAAGGAGGCCGTACAAACCCAGATGGTAGATTCTCAGGTATCGGAAAGTGACGGCGGTCATGAACTGAAATGTAAATCTGATTCCCATGTTGATCTTCGTTGCGCAGGTACTTGAGAAGCTCAGTCACTGGAGTCCAGCTCGGAAACTTCGATGCTTCCCAGCTCCCGCGCTCCAGCCTACTGAAGTCCTTTCGCATAGCGGACGTAAGCTTCTGCGACAAATCGATGACGCGCACGAATGCGCGACGTACCTCACGGGGTGATTCTCGACAGGCAACGAGCGTGGTGTGCGCATCGCAGAGGTCAGCGAAGACCAAAGAGCTATCGGGTGTCTGGCTCATCTGAAACCTAACGTCAGTCCAGTGTCGCAAGCAAAAGACGCCTCGCTTTGACTATGCGGCGGAAGGCCTGTTCTTTCCGTGCCCTGCTGCGACGTGATCCCATAGCTCTGCGTCGCCGCGTTCGACGTAAACTCCGTCAGCTGTGTTCCGACCACATTCAACGCGGGCTCATGCTGATCCGGTCTCAAGACAATGAGTTGGACGCTCATGACCTCGCTGCCTCCTACGAAGATGGAGATTACCTGCTTTGTCGACTAACTGCCACACAAGCTAGCTGCGGAGCTGTTCGGGGACGCGAAGCGTCGTCCGAACGATGCGATTGACGGCTGGAAATAGCGGCACTGTTGAGGTCCGAGTCGAATCGCGTGTTAGATGCCCTCTTTATCTGCATCGAATAGGCCCTTGACCGTTGTCTTGACTTGGTCTTCTGTAAGGGCGAAGAAATCGAAGACCTCCAAAAGCGGGCGCGTGATAGCTCGAACGTCGGTGATCAACGTCTTCTTGATCTTCGATGCATCTGCTACATGGAACGACGACTCTACCGATGATTGATGGCAAATACACTCCTCCAGCAGCGGTCCAAACATGAACTTGTGGTTCCCAAGTTGGCGATTCTCGAGCCCTGTCCACCGAACCCTCACGTTGGCGGAGACGCGCCCGACACCCAAGTTTGCAGCAAAGCTCTCGAGATAAAGCAGAAATTCTGATACACGCCACAGTACAAGGGAGTAGTCTAGCTGAACCTTGGGATGCCGTTGGACGAACTCAACTTCGTCCTCCTGATAGCCGCGAAAGAGTGAGAACGTGCCAATCTTCTCCGCACGCCAAAAATCTGAGTGACCTGGGCCTTTCCCACCGTCCTCGGCTAACCAAACCTCGATTCCATCCTGAAAGGGATACGGGGCGATATCTTCACGTGTAGGAATCCAACCGACATCCCAACCAGTCCGGTTGGTTTTCGAGGCAGCGAGGACATCCAACAACTCAGGTAACGAGACGTCCCGCAGTGAGCCTTGGAGCGCTAAGCTCGCTTGCCAGTACCCCCGAGCGAAGCAATCTCCTTTTGTCTGATCAATCCTTGTCTGGCGTAGAAAGTCAAAGCGTCCAAGAGCTCTCTGCTCCCACGATTCGACATGCCCATCAACTCGTATGGTGTTGAAAGCGACACCTGATGGCGCACTTGTCGGCACCTCAGGCACGTCGATGGTCGCTGAAACCTGCCCGAGAGATTGTTTTGGGAACGGGTTTGGACCGACCGGTGGCTTGGACGGTGGAGGCACTTCGTGAATCGTTCGCAACAGGTCGTTGAGAGCCTCGGTTTGGTCACGAGATGAGCGGAAATCGATTGCGAACTTGCTTCCGAGGTACTTAGGAAGTGCCGTATTGAAGTCTCCCATCCGCAATACCGGGACGAATTTACGCCGCAGGTCTGGGCTTTGGAGCATCTCTGCGGAGATGATGTTCTTCTCGTAGCCTACGCCCCCACTGGGAATATTGGACTTCTCAGCATACGTCGGAGTGCAGACCAAGATAACGACATCCGAATCTCGGATCTGCGATTCCATAAATAGAGTTATGTCGTGACCAGGCTTAAGATCCCACTGATCCAAGACGCAATCGACGCCGTTACGTCGAAGTGAAGAGGCGAGTTCAAGGACCCAAGTCTCATGCTCAGACCTCTCGCGACTGTAACTCACGAACACTTTAGGCGGATTCATAACTGCCTGAGATCAGAGGTTAAACCATTCATCGTGAATGTTTAGATCGGAGTATCGATCGTGAAGTGTGAGCTCTAGCTGTTTGTCATCATCACTCTTAATCCAGTCGATTGGTTTGAGCTCATATGGGCTGCCGGTTTGCAAGCGCGTAAGCGAATCCTATATCTCCGCTGCGCCCTATTTTTACTCGCAACGTGTTGTGAACGCCGTTTTCATTCTCGGCAAAGAAGTAGACGGGGATATTGAATTTCCAGGACAGCCTTAAGACAAAATTCAATGGACGGTAAAATGCACAACTTTTTGCCGTTCGCCACAATGCCTTTATGCACGCGTTTGGGCGATGGCATCATAAATTTGGCCTACAATATTCCATTTTCCGTGTGAAAGATGATTGGGGTGAAATGTACGCCAGGCTCGATCTGGGAGATCAGGATGGCTGATTCTAGCGGTACGCGTCGGATCATGATCGTTGAAATGGATAAGCTTCATACACGGGAACGTCGAATATAGCGCTGAGTTATAGTCAGGTCCTGTATAGAACACCACGGCTGTCGGGCAGAGAATCAAAATTTCTTTACGAAGAAGTTCTTTCCCTGCATTGAGCAATTGCGCGACCTCGGCTGTACTCCCGTTGAGTACCCGCCCGCCGTCAAGAGACATACGGAAAAGATTCGTCCAAAGTACCGAAGTCTCAATTCCGTCCCTAAGCTCGCCAAGCGCCACTCTGCACTGCCGGTACGCTCTCCAGAAAGGGCTCCGATAATTGATCGGCTGGTGCTTCGCAAATTCGAAGACTCTATAGCCTTGAACCATAGCCGCGACGCTGGCCGGTTCTGCTTTGAACGCAGAATAATTCAGAATCTGAGGATACGGCCACTCGTAGTAACAACCCGCCTCGAAGCCCCAGCCGAGTGTTTCTTGGCCAACAAGCAGGATCCGTTCATTTGACGAGAGCCAAGTCTGTGGGACGTGGAGTAGCAAAGGCGGCGACAATCTCATGGATAACTCGATTGAGAAGTCGGCGTTCTTCTTAAACCTCTCATACTCCAGAATCAGATCGCTTTGCATTCTCAAGACACAACTATTGGTGAACGAATCGTTATACCCATTGCCATTTCAATGTGCTAAGGGTGCGGGAATGCTTAGTACTAGTTCTTATAGCAGACGGCTCTAGAACAATCCCGCAATCCCGGTGGAGATTTTCTCTTGGACGATGGGGGTGGCTTCCGGAATGTCTAAACTTTTTTGCCGCACGTGGCCGACCATGCGCATCTTCTGGACCTTCTGGACGGATGCGGTTTGGCTTCCCGCCGGTTGACCCAATGCTTTGCCCATCTTGCGGTCGGTAATCTGCACGTCGGTGACGCACAGATAGGTCACGCCGTCTTCCTTGGGCGGCGGCTGCATGCCTGGAACCCCGGACATGCCGCCGAATCCACCTCGTCCGCCGCTCATGGCCATGGCCTGCCGCATCATGGCACTCATGTCCGGCATGCCGGCCATGCCCATGGCAGCCCCGTCGCCCGTGGAACCGGCGGAGACCATCGCGGTGCCGCCGCTGCTGATACCCGCGCCGGGGCCGGATTTCGCGACGCTTTCCGGGATCACGCTCTCGGCAGCCTTGTGGCAATAGATCACCTTCGCCTGTATCCAATAATTGGCCTGCTGCGGATCCTGAACCAGCTGATATCCTTTAGCCGTGAGCTTCGTGTTCACTTCGTTCAACGTCACCAGTTGGTTTTCCGACACGTTTCGGAGCTGGGTATAAATGTTTCGGTTGGTGTTGGGATCCAGGAAAATGGTGTTGCTGTTCATGAGACCGGATCGGATGACATTGGAACAGCCGCTCATGAGGCCGCCTACCAGCAAGCAGAACAGAAATAGAGTGAGCGGCTTCGTGAAAGGTGAAGCGTGAGGGGTGAAGTGCTTTGTCATGGGCGCTTCATGAGACATCTGATCCAGCGAGATACGTTTCACGATTCACGCTTCACGACACTAAAAATTCCCGGCCACGGCGGCGCTCAGTTTTTGTTGAAGCAACGGCGTCGCTTCGGTTTCATCCAGTTTCTTTTGGTCTACATCGGCCGCCAGCCTGGTCTGATACACGCCGGGCTCTTCCCCCGTTCCGGTTTTCATTCCGCCGGGAAGCGGCACGACGCCCTGCTCCGTGATCTGGACGTCGGCCACGCAGGCGTAGTTCACGTCATCCGGCATTTTGGGACCTGACGACGAGGAGCTGATCAGATCGCTGATGCCTTGAATCGCGCTCAAACCCATGGATGCTGCCGCGCCACCCATCGCTCCATAGGGTCCCGCCATGCTCGCCATGTTGGTAAGACCTTGCATGGCGCCCATTGTCGTGTTGAACGCAGATCCATAGCCGCTCGCCACCATCGCCTCGACCGGCATCTCGGGCTTCGTGATGTTGCAGTAGACGATGTTCGCCAGCACGATGTAATGCGCGCCGTCGGGATCGTTTACAACCTGATAGCCCTTCGCAGCTAAACGTGAGCCGAGGTCATGAAACGAGACGCCCTGGTTATCGGACGAGTTTCGGACCTGAATGAACACCGTCTTCTGTGTGCTGGGTGGCAGGAAGAACGTGTTGCTGGAGATAAGATCCGTGTCTTTGATGTTGCCGGCGTACGCGGTGAGCGGCAAGAGAAGGAGAACGGACAGTGCCAAGTATCGCATCGACACCTCCCGATAAAGCGACCGGATTGTACGCAAGAGTCGATTCAATAGCAACGGTCTACTGAGGCAGAAATGTACGGTTTTCAGGTGCATGCTCTTGAAGAATCGTCCCCCGTCGGCTAGCATGGCGGCCATTTCAGCCGCCTTTCGTGGTATCAGTAGGGAGAACTTCGGTGCGATTTCGCATCCTTCTCTCCATTGTCCTGCTTACAAGTGCTGCATGTGGTGGCGGTGACAAGCATTTGCCGTCTTCAAATCCGCCGGAGTTCGATCCCAAGAAGGTCTATACGGCACCAGCTGGACCGCCCAGTGCGCCATCAACGTCGATCAAACCGACCCAACCGACTGAACTCGAACGGCTCCGGTCCAAGCTCGATTCGCTGGGAATGAGCCAGAAAGCAACGGGCGAGGAGAAAAAGGTCCCTTTTGATCCGAACTTGCTCCAACAGTTCAAGGGAGCCACCAACCCCTGCGAAGCGCTCTCGGGGCTGGCGCCCGGCCTGCGCAACACTCAGATCTTTGCGGGCGCCGAGGGTGCAGCGCTGAAAAAAGCCTTGGGTCCGGACGCAGATGGGATCGCCCGTCGAATGGATGAGCACCTGGTTGAGGGATTAAAACATACGCTCGGTCCCGATGCGGCGGATTGTCCGATCTCCCTGCGACCACAGCCGAAGAGTGGCCTCTCTCACCCGCCACGGCTCGTGCTCGCTCACACGACCTCCACCCCGCCGTTCCTCTTGGCGCAGACCACGATTCCTGAGGGATCTCAGGATGAGTACGACGTGCAAAAGAGCGTGCGCAAAGAACAGCCTCCTCCCGAGTGGGTGGGCTGGAAGTCGACGGAGACCATGACACGGATCGGCAAAGCAGGCCGGCCCACGAAAGGCATTCGAGAAGCGTATGAGATGGTCATTGCCCCGAGGGCGAAACGGTGCCCGGATCCAGAGGGGATGGTGAAAGGGACAGTTGAATGGTTCTACGTGATGATGAGGGCGACAACTGGACCGCAAGGCGAACCCCAGGGGGTGCTCTATCGCCGACACGTCATTGCAGATCTCAAGGGGGAGGTCGACGATGAGGCTCGGTTGAAAAAGATCGTGAAATTTGATGCCACGATCACGCTGCAACACATCGGCACGGAACTTCCCTACTATTCCCAGCCACACGACGTCCAAGGTGAATTCAGCATCGATCAGAGAACTGGAATTCCTCACGAGTTAAAGATCATCACGGTCTCAGGTTTTTCGGAAGGGGAGGCAGATCTCAAAGATGCGCAACTCCTCGGAAGCCTCACGGCCCTAATGGCCTATTTTTCAGGTCAAGTGTACGTTATGGCCCAAACCGAATGGAACAAGCCCAACACCTGCGTGGAAATTATGTTTAATCCGGCAACCAAGACGAAAAAGTTCAGTCCGAACGAGTCAGTCTCTGTGAAGACGGAGCTGCGCACCAAAAAGGAACAGACCGTCGTCCCTGCCAAGTTTAAGGAGGCGAAAGAGAAGCCGCGAGAAGGCAACGGCACCGTGTCTCCAAAGCAAGCGGAGTCCGCGCTCGGATCTCCCGCCACCTTTACCTACACCATGCCGGAGAAACGGGTGAAGCGCAGCGGCTTTTGGGTCGGCGCCGTCTCTCGTGCAGGAGTGGCCCAAGCACTGGACGGGGAATGGGAAGTGGCGGATGGAGGGATGAGACTGCGAATGACCGATCGCATTTGGCATGACCCTGAGTCATCGTATGCGAAGATGGGCGGAGCACAATTCGACGGAACTGTACAATTCGATATCCCGCTCGAACAGGTAGCGGAAGGATGGTTTCGCGGAGAAATCACTGTCGTTCGCCCCCTCATTGTCCGCCATGTGAGGCCTGCTGCCAATCCATGCGCCGGCTCTGGTTCCGAAACCGAGCATTGGCAGGTCTCGGCTCAAGTCGACCCCACGGCCAAGTCCATGCTGATTCACTTGGGTTTCGTGACCTCGGGTGAACAAGCATCATGGACCTGTACAGGGCCGGCTGGGACCTGGACTCAGGACCTGACGGTCGACGTACACAGTCGATTGAAGTCTGTGCAGATGACGGCGAAAACAGGGACATCGCAGGACTTCGGTGGCCGTGGTGGAAAGCTTCTGGAGCAGCTCAACGTGACGGTCGTGGAGGGAATGGATGAACAGGGCCGGTGACCGAGTAGAGTTCGGGATGCGGGTCCTGATAGTCTCCGCTCTATTGTTCAGCTTCAGCTGCAGCGGCGAGAAGCACCTGCCCTCTTCGAACCCGCCGGAGTACGATCCGAAAAAGGTTTATCCTTCGACGAATTCTCCTCCCACTCAGCCCGCACCGCAGTTCGCCAAGCCGGAACTTCAAATCACCGCACCACCTCCACCAATGGATCCTGATGCCTTGCGCCAGGGACTTGAAACTGCAGATCGGACGCGAACCATCTTGGAGAAGGTCGCGTCGTTGGACTCCAAACGGCAGATTCATGCCATGCTTGAAATGCTCATGATGGGCGAGCAGGCCCCAGCCGAACTGCGCCAATTGTTCCGGGAATCCTTCGGCGCTCGCAAGGCTCAGATCCATCAGGCATTCGACAAACAATATGACCGGGTTCAGCAGGAGCTTGACGAAGAGTCTAAATTTCCGGCTGTGCAACCCCCCGTGAGAAAAAGCGATCGGTCCGTCCCGTTTAGGCCCTATCGAGTGAATGCTCAAGCGACGAAGACGCTACAGGCGCCTTGGATCCATCTGCTTCAAGGCTCTGGCGGCATAACGGTAAGTCTAGAGCCAGATTGTTGCGGGGCGTGGCACATCGCGACCATTCCGACCAGTGCCTTCGACGGCGATGGATTCAATGTGGAAATCAAGACGGGGGGCAGATATTGGTCCGATAAGGATCACGTCGGAGAAGGCGACGCCATCACAACGACCACCAAGGTAGTCGCGGGCGACAAAGCACTCATCAAGGTCAAGATTTTGAAAAAGAACCGAGGTGTGGTCCGGCGATGTCCCTCCGCATTGGGCATCGTGCCTGGTGCTGCGAGTATCTATGAAGAAATGGGCTACACAGTATCTACGCCGGCAATGAATAGAGGGGCCGGCATTTTTGTTCATGACCAGGCCAAGTCAGAGGGGCAAACCGATGAAGCGGGGCTCGTCCAAGAGATCAAGATGGAAATCACGGCGGCGGATCTGGATGGCGAGTCCGGCCAAGTTTTGAGGCAGACATCCGGCACAGCGGTCAAGAAGAGGGACGGCCCTGTTTCTTGCTCTGGTTGTGATCAGCGAACGACTGAAGCGGCGAGGCGTCTTGGGAGCCTTATTTCCTGGAACTATTACAACGCCGAGCAGAAATGGAATAATCCTCCAACGAAAGCAGACGCTTGCGTCAAGATCCACTTCACCCCCGCGACAAGGACCGTGATGGTCGCTCCCGGAAAATCCAGGAAGGTGAAGGCAGCGCTACGAACGGTTTCTGGTGGAGAAGATACTGTAGGCCGGTTGTTCGAGGTGCAAGAATTACGTGATGGAAAAGCCACGCCGACGGAGGCGAAGACAACCCCGGAAGAACCGGCTGTTTTTACCTTTACAGCACCGCAAAAGAAATGCAGCAAATCTGACGCTCCTGGATTCCGTGTCTCCAACAGTTCTTCAAGAGCTGGACGAGCTGGGCCCGAGGAGTGGGAAATAACATGTGGGTATGTCCTTGAGTTCAAGTCGCACATCGTTCAGGAACCATTGAATATCATAAATCCGTCATTCGGTATGGGGTTAAGTTCGAATGGATTCGACGCGCATGTTCAGGCGACAGTCCCCCTCCGGCATACGGAGGATCGCGGATGGGTTGGGGAAGGCGTGATGCAATACGCAACTCGCCCAACGACTCAAGCGGCTCAGTGCGAATTCCGCGTTCAGGGAACCGGCACGACCACGTTTCATGTGAACGGAGGCTCGATCAGCAGCGACCCGGAGCCATTTGCCGTGAACTTGATTATTCTTCCGGGGCAATCAGGAGAAGTGCTCGAGACTCATTGTACGAGTGCCGGTACACCTGAAAAATTGAAAGAGTTGTTTGCGACACAGGGTGTGCATGGCGGTGAGGCACATGGCGTGATGGGAAAAGGGGGCGGGTGGAGCGGGGCCTTCAACATCACTCGCTTCAGGACATTCAATATGGCGAAAAAAGGTTACGAGATCGGCGGCTGGACGCCGGTACGTGACGGTGACGTCATCGCCAAAAAAACCATCAACGTCAACTGTGGCATAGGGATCCAGACCTGTCGGGAAGAGACGACGCTGACGTTGAAACTGGCGGATGAGCCGGGCGAAGGTGCATCCCCGGCCAGATGAAATGTGGCTTGGCGTAAGGAAGCTGTGAAAACCAGAGTTCTCTGGGTTTCAATTATCGTTCTACTTATTCAAGGTTGCGGCGGCGACAAGCATCTCTCGCCGTCGAATCCTCCGGAGTACGATCCGAAGAAAGACTATTCAGCGCCGACCTTGCCTGCACCAGTATCAGCACCACCGTCGGACAAAGAACCAGAGCCGGAGTCGCCGCTATTTGAATTACCGCCGCTCGAACCTGGACCGAATGAGAAGGGCGACTGGCGGAAGCTTCCGGTTGCACCACAATCCATGCAACCGTTGAAGGACGCGAAGTCGGTTTGCGACGTCCTGTCGAAACTTGTGCAAGGCCTTGGCAGCGCGCAGCTTTTTTCCGATGCAGGCGGTGGGGCATTGAGGAAATCGCTAGGGACACAAGCGGACTCGACCGCGCGGTCGCTGGACCAGCTCCTGTTTGACACCTTCAAGCAACAATTCGGTTCCGGCGCCGCGGCCTGTTCGACGCTGACGACCAGCCACAATAACAGCTTCGAACATCTGGTGAACGCGGCTCGTGTCCAGCGCGCGTCTGGGCCGTCGATCGCTCCCTTTCAGATAGCCCAGGCCACGGTTCCAGCGGGAGAGAGGGATGGGTATACCGTCACCAAGGGATCGACGAAGTTGGATGTTCCGCCTGAGTACGTCGGCCATAAGACGAGGGAGTGGAGAAAAGAGGTCGGGACAGGAAGGAATACCGGCAATATCAACGCCTTTACGCTGGTCAATGGCGGGAAAGCGCGCAAATGCCCGACGCCGGATGGAGTGGTTGAGGGTGATTATGAATTTGCGCTGATCGTTCATCAGACAACGGACGATGCCGGGACGATTCGAACGTTGTATAACGCCAGGCGCGTGTTTGCCACATTGAAGGGACACGTCGACGATGATGCAAAGCTCCGGTACGTCGACCTCGATGCCACGCTGGTGATCGGACGCGGGGTGACCGATGGCCCGACGCTCTGGTCCCGTCAGCGCCAGCATGTCCGATTTGTACCCGACCGTCAGGCCGCGGGTCTTCCCACACAGTTCTCAAATTGGTCTATTTCGGAATGGACCTCGGAACTGGTTGGTACGGCGGAACGTGATGCCATGAGTATGTTGCTACTGGCCGTAACAGTGTTCTCCGGCCCGATGTACTTGGATGCGGAACTTGTTTGGTCCAGAGAAAACACCTGCGTGGAGATTACCTTCAACCCTGCGACGAAGACGCAGAGATTTGTTCCGAGTAAATCGTTTGAAGTGAAGACAGAACTGCGAACCAAAAAAGAGCAGGTGATTGTTCCGGCAAAGTTCAAGGAAGCAAGAGAGCGGCCCAGAGAGAGAACCGGCACCGTATCCCCGCGGCAAGAGACGTCGCAGCTCGGCGCGCCGGCTAAGTTTACTTATAATGCTCCGCCCACACGCGTGCGGCATAGTGGATTCAGGGTGTGGGCCATTTCACGCGCAGGAGTGGCGGAAGCCAAGGATGGTGAATGGGTATTGGGAGAGGGAGGATACATTCTGGAGTTTCAATCAAGGATTGTCTCCTCAGGACTGGTCGATCCTGCGCAATCTCAAGCAGAGGGGATCGTTCACCTTGAAACACAGAGCGAGGAGACCTCCAGCGCCGTTCCGAAATACACCGGACAGGGTACGATCAGCTATCAAACCGGCCCGTTGCCGAACTGGAATGCCTGTGATCCGCTGGTTCGCGGACAAGGGACTCTTCCCTTGCGCGTATTTCAGGCTTTTATTCAGATGGAAGAACCGCGAAGTGGGTCTGGAACAGTAGCGGGAGGTTCGGCAAAGATCGAATTGCTGTATGGCCTTCCCGGAATGTCCCAGGAAACCAGCACGGGCATGCATGCCATGGTGAATTACGAATGCGTCCCCAATCGACCCGAGCTGTCGCCCTTTTGGTCGCCCATGTTCATCAGCGGACGCGGCGAAGTCTCCACGGATCCCATGGTCATGTTCCTGTTGAAGGATTGGACCTATGTCGGACAGAACGGCGTCGTGGCGACAAAAACGCTGAGGAGCACCTGCGGAGGCATGTGCGATCAGGAGGTGAGTGTCTTCACGTTGAAGGCGCAGGAGTGAACGCGCGCTCTACCGACGAACGCAAATGAAAGAAGTCAGGAAAGGCTGACAGCCACCGGCGCCGACAATAATAATCAGACCGCGGTTCCCATACGGGATTCGTCGACGAAGGTCTCGGTGGAATCGTCGATCGCCCGGCCCTGGCGGCCTTTCGCCGGTAAAATGTACAGCTGTTTCGCGTCGACCTTGTCTTTCTTCTCCGGTGGCGGCGACATTTCGTAGACGACCGGGCGGCGGTGATCCGCCATTTGCAGCTCGGGATTGTAGACGCTGTTGAACTTCCAGAGCATCTTGATGAAGTTGGTTTGTCCCCGCATCAAATGCCCCGCCGCAATCTTGGCCGTGCCCTTGAGCGCGGCCCAGCCGAGATGTTTTTTGTTCA
>CAZPNQ010000059.1:0-22615 GCA_964587955.1 uncultured Nitrospira sp. | reverse complement strand
CCGATCGCGCTGTTTCTGATCTTTGTCCTCTTATATACGACGTTCAATAGCCTCAGGCCGGCTCTACTTATTTACCTAAACGTGCCACTGGCAGCGACCGGGGGTATTTTTGCCTTGGCGCTTCGTGGCATGCCGTTTTCAATTTCGGCCGGAGTCGGCTTCATCGCCCTCTTCGGGGTGGCGGTCCTCAACGGAGTCGTATTGATGTCCTACATTTTGGATTTGCGCAAGCAAGGGCGTTCCGCCAAAGACGCAGCCTACGAAGGCGCATTGATTCGCATGCGGCCAGTCCTAATGACCGCGCTAGTGGCCAGCTTGGGATTCGTGCCTATGGCACTCTCTACCTCCGCCGGTGCGGAAGTGCAACGCCCGCTCGCGACCGTGGTGATCGGCGGACTGGTGACATCCACGGCACTCACGCTCCTCGTTCTTCCCACGCTCTATGTTTGGGAAGAGCGCCTGCGGGAAGTCTGGACACGTCGTTTTCGGGGAGTGCCGATAGATTCTTCAGAGATGGAGAAGGCGTCTGCCAGAGCACGTTCTCAGGAAGCCTGAGGGGAGCCAGCAACGAACGCGTAGCAGGGAGAGACGGCAAAAAGACTTGCTACGGTCTAAAGACTGAACAAGGATAATGCCCAAGAACCAACGATTCTTCCAGTCGATGGTCCTGCAAGGGGCTGCATGCGGGCTCGCCGCGGCGATCCTGTTTGGTCTCAGCAGCCCTCTCGCGACTGCTTCTCCGGGAAAGCGATCCGGTCCCTCTTGCCGCTCTGCTCTATCTGGGAGCAGGAATCGGTCTGCTGCTCTTCGAACGACTGATGCCCGGTTCTGGGACCGCCAGTCAAATTAGACACGAGACACCGTTGAAACGCGAAGACGCCGGTCTCCTGCTCGGAATTCTGATGACCGGCGGCGTCCTCGGTCCAATTCTCCTCCTCGTCGGGCTTCAGCGGGTTTCGGCAGTGGGGGGATCGCTTTTGCTGAACCTGGAGGCCCCGTTCACGATCCTGCTTGCCGTTGGCTTGTTCCAGGAGTATCTCGGCCGACGCGAGGTAGGAGCAGTCTTTCTAATTGTGATCGGTGCTGGTGTGTTGAGTTATCAGCCGGATGAGTTTTGGACGGAGTCGCTCGGCGCCTGCGCCATTGCCGCCGCCTGTCTGTGTTGGGCCATCGATAACAACCTGACCCAACGCTTGTCGCTTCACGACCCAACCGCAATGGTGCGCGTGAAAGCGCTTGGCGCAGGAGCCTGCAATTTCATCATCGCGTTCTTTCTTGGGCAGACAATACCGTCCCCGCCGATCCTGATTGCAGCGCTTGCGATCGGGTTCCTGAGCTATGGTATCAGCCTCGTCCTGGATGTGCATGCTCTCCGACTCCTGGGGGCAGCGCGCGAAGCCGGGTTTTTTGCCGTTGCTCCCTTTGTGGGCGCGGTGGCCGCGGTTCCCATTCTCGGCGAGCACTGGACAATGAAGACCACGCTGGTCGGGTTGCTCATGGGCTTCGGCATCGTCGTGCTGCTGTCTGAACGCCATGCTCATCATCATGTTCATGATGAGACGGAACATGATCACCGCCATGCGCATACAGATCATCACCAGCATGAAGAAGTTGAAGAGGTGGGACCCCAGGAACCCCATGCTCATCGCCATCGGCACTACCCACTTGCTCATGATCATCCGCATGTTTCCGAAATACATCATCGTCATGAACATTAATAGGGACAAAGGAACAGCCGGAACGAGCGTGAAGAGTATTCTCGTGGTCGATGATGATCCGGATATCCGACTCATCTGTCGAGATCGACTGGAGCATTCGGGCTACGTCGTGGGCTGTGCGGCCAGTAGAAGCACCCCATTGCCGTCCTCTCGACAAATGATATTGATGCCATGGTTCTAAGCCCTTCGAGAATGTCGCGCTCGAGCATGGGGTCAGGCACTTGGACGCTATCTAGGTAGGATTCATAAGGCATGGACGGCACGATAAAGTCACGCAGCGCAATGACGCTTTTGGAAATGGTCATTGGATTCGCGGTCGTAATATTCCTCGGCTGCGCAACCATCCATCAAGCGCCTCACGTCTCTCTTCCCGAAACACTGATTGGGAAATCGAGACAGGACCTCCTTGCCTGTGCCGGGAGGTCCCTTCGAGAAATCCCAGTGGCCGGGGGGATCATACTGAACTACTATAAAGAGGCGTCGATGTTTGAAAAGTCTTTCCCCGGCTCTAAAGCGAGCAGATCGGGGGCTCATCATGGGTGCTGGGCAAGGATTAGCATCAGTGAGGATCGGGTCATAGGGATCGAATACAGATCTGTCCCGACTGCTGGTATCGCCGACGACCATTGCGACGAGATCTTTCAAAAGTGTGCACAATAATTTTTCAAGGCAGCTTGAATGCGCCTTGAGGAGCGTAGAGCAGAAAGCACTCGTGAATGCTCTTCGGGTAGTGGAAACCCAGTCCGACGCCGCTCTTGTGATCGGCCGTCCATGCGAAAGAAGAGTCGAAGCGTACCCAGCGAAACGTCGTGACTGGTTACCATGGGGTGTCTGCGTATTGACCATTCATGATCTCAGTAACGGACTTAACGGGCAAACCTAGAGAGAAGGAAATGCGTGAATGAGAGAGATGGATTTATCCGCTGATCAGCCGGAACCTCCCGGGACAACATCAGGAAAGCGTCACCGCGTCAGGCTGGGCTGGGCGCTTGGACTGACCGTCACCTTTCTGATCCTGGAAGTGCTCGGAGCGATCTGGACGGGAAGTTTGGCGTTGTTAGCGGACGCCGGTCATATGCTAACGGATGTAGCCGGCATCTGCCTGAGTCTCTTCGCCATCTGGTTTGCTTCCAAGCCGCCCACGGCGACCAATACCTATGGATACGTGCGCATGGAAATTCTCGCCGCGCTTGCAAACGGCGTGTTGTTGCTCAGTATGGCGACCTTCATTCTTTACGAAGCCTATCAACGCCTCTGGTCTCCCCCGGAAGTCTTAGCCGGCCCCATGTTGACGATCGCGGTCGTCGGGTTAAGCGTGAATCTCACCAGCATGTGGCTACTTCATCGGGGAGCCGATGAAAGTTTGAATCTTCGTGGCGCTTATTTCGAGGTGCTTGGTGACGCCATGGCCTCGCTCGGCGTCATCGCAGCTGCGCTCATCATTCACTTCACAGGATGGACACTTGCCGATCCGTTGATCAGTGGAGCGATCGGCCTGTTCATCCTGCCTCGAACCTGGAATCTGATCAAGCAGGCGGTACAGATTTTAATGGAAGGCGTTCCACCGCACCTGGATGTCAGAGACATCGAAGCCGCCATGCGTGTGTCCCATGGTGTCCGCGATGTCCACGATCTTCATGTCTGGACGCTCACGTCAGGCAAGGAGGCCATGAGCGCTCATGTTTTGGTGGATGATTTGTCTGATGGCCAGCATATCTTGAAAGACCTGCAAGCGCTTCTCCTGGAACGATTCGGCATTGAACACACAACGGTGCAGGTGGAAAGCGACCGCTCGCCGCTCATACGAATCAGCCCTGGGACCAAACCATAACAAGTCAATCTTAAGATGATGTGGCTCCTAGGGAAGAAGCCAATCGCGCGGCCCCACCGAACCTGAGAGACTGGCCGTAATACGTCCGAAATGAGCAGTTGATGAATGCTACAGGCCGGTTTGCATGAACCGATGATGGGAATGTGGGGATGGTTCAGTTATGTGCTCATGGTAGCATTTTGGGCAGTAGCGCTCGTGGCAATCGTTCTATGGGTCAAGTCATGGTTGGAACGAGGACGGCCTGGGTCAGCGTCACGGGAAGCAGAATCAGCCTTGGAGATTCTGAAAAAGCGCTACGCCAGAGGGGAGATCAGCAAAGAGGAATTTGACGAGAAGCGCAAGAATCTCCTGTAATAAGAGACCAGTTTTCAAGCTGATTAATAGACCCACAGCTAAAGAGCCACTGTAGCGCTGACAGTCAGTTTGGCTTCTCGTCGGATACTGCGGTAGCTTTGGTACCGTAATCTTTGTCTTATCCGCTCGATGAGCTCCCCACCATACAAAGGAATTGCTGTCGCACTGCTGGTGATTAATTTAATTGAGGTCGGTGTATACGCATCAGCTCGCTCGTTCATGCCACGAGTTGCAACATGCGCATCATTACCAAGCAGTCCGCCTCCCGTTTGGCCAGCGAACCTGTCGTTCATGGCCGGCTATGTCGGCACGCCAAGCCTGACCCGGGAATCTCTTACAAACGGCGCTACTGAGGAAATCGATTTGTGGAGGGCATAGTCTTCAACGATACCACCGCCGAGTCCTACGTCTCTAGAACATAAAATATGCGCCGACACCAAATGATTCGGTCTTCTTCGAATAGAAGAATTGCCCATACGGATTATATCCGTGATAGTAGTTGATGAGAATCCGAAGACGCTTCAGGAAACCGGCCCGAGACATCTCGAAGCCCATCAAGAGGTTCGTATTGATATGCCAGTCCTGCGCCTCGACGGATTTAAAGTCGGTGGTCAGAAGGGGTGTGAAGAGGATCGGATTCGAGAGCAGACCAAACACATATGATCGCCCCAACGGCGTCGGCGTCCGCGCTTCGAATCCCCATTGTCCTGTAAAGCGGTCGATCGTGGACGGTTGCCGGTTAACCAGCACCGCTCCTCTCCCATACAGGCGTAACCATGTCTGGAAATCATACGACACGGTCATGTCCACTTCCTCATACTGGAGGCCGATCGATTTGAATCCAGGGTGCGCCCCCAGGATCTCATCCCCGATGTGACTGCTCTGGTGATAAAAGCGCAGACGCGCCGACCAGTTTCAGTGACGCCAGGTCAGCGGGGATGCCGACGTTGAAGTCGACATTGATAAGTTCCGCATTCGACGTATCCAAGTCAAATTGCGCAAAAATGCCGGTCAGCAGGCTGATCTGCCAGCCGTTACATCCCTTGCGCCTGGTATAAAAGCCGACATTCTCACCAATACCTATCGATCCGATATTCGCATTGGTCCGTTCAAGGCGTGATTGGGTGGTTTGCCAGAGAGCGAAGAACTGCGGCTGTTTCGGATCGGCTAAGAGGGGGCGAAAGAGATCGTCAGTCGGAAATGTATCACTGATCGTTTCACTATCCGAGAATTTGGAAACCTGCTGGTAGCGACAATCTAATACCTTGTTTGGCGGCGCATCATCCGGCTTCTTGTCATCGCCTGCATAGGCCTTTCCTGCCAGCAGATACATGATTGCT
Source organism: uncultured Nitrospira sp. (assembly GCA_964587955.1). GTDB lineage: Bacteria > Nitrospirota > Nitrospiria > Nitrospirales > Nitrospiraceae > Nitrospira_D. The sequence continues at coordinate 17,372 of CAZPNQ010000059.1, read as the reverse complement.
ATGAATGCGACAAGACCCCACTTATACAGAACCCCTAGACCCATGCCATTCTCCTTCTGACATTTTTGACCCAAGCCAGGTGTTTGTACCTGCCTCAGGTGACTCGAACTTTGTCATCGATTCGGAATCACACACCAGCTGTCTTCATTTCTTTTGTTCACAATTTTCCCTCCCTTCGATCATATTCGTATTGCCGTCAAACAAATGACAGGGGATATCGTCTTTTGGTAGGTATTTGACGCCCATCCTTATTGCAATTGTGCACTAAGTGCTGACTACTCTTTACCATCCAACGATTCACGAATTCTCGTGATTAAGTGGTATTTCTTTTGCTTGTAAGATATGCCAAGAAATCAAGACCAAGAGAGCCGGGGGGGAGGGGGACAAACTGAGAACGTGTTTCTCAAAGTAGACAAGCCCACAGAGGCACGATTTGTCATAACTGAAAGATCCTACTTGGCAGATGGAGACAGGCGATGAACATTTTTGATGAATCGTTTGAATTGGCGCGGGTCCTGGATTTACGGGACGCCAGGCACCGTGTGATTATAGCTAATCTCGCTAATGAAGAAACTCCAGGATTTCGTGCCAAAGAGCTCCATTTTAAAGATGCATTAGCTGCTGCAAGTGAGAGTGCGAAGGGCGTGGCAATGAACAAAACCAATGATCGCCATCTGGTGAGTACGGTCGAGACAGTGAAGGGACGGCTCGCGGAGGTTCCTGCTGCGGATCTTCCTTTAGATGCAAATTCGGTTAATTTGGAATTAGAAATGGCCAAGCTTTCTGACAACGCTATGCAGTATAAAGCGATCGCGGAGGTACTCAGAAAAGAATTTGGACACATACTCTCTGCTATCCGCGAGGGACGGTAGGATGTGCGACTCGGGGCCGTTCGCACCATGATAAATCGGTGAGTCGTGAAGCCGTCTGAATTGCATTGGGAATGAGAGATATCGGCAATGCCGATGCTGTCCGCTTCTGCGTGCCTTGAATGGCTCGGTATGCCGCCGTGATCCGGCGGAAACCATATTACCGCGTGAGCATCTTCTTGAGGCTCTTTTAATTAAATCAGTTTCAGGTGTCGTGTCATCGAGGCCATCGCTGTCATACGACCGGTCTCCAATGAGATGCTAGGGTTTTGCCTCCAGCATGGAGATGTCGAACCTTAGTTGGACCAAGTTGACTGCTTGATGATTGATCACGTGCCTGCCTGCAGAGAGGGGTAACACTGAGGAAGCAGGTGGCATTGGGCCGGTATTTAGATTACAGAGTACGGCCTTCAAGGCCATTCTCGTCGGCACGGGTTGTGGCTGAAGCGCCTGTCTGGGCTGTTTCTTCAGAGAAATGTTCGGAAACCTGTTCCCAATGACATCCAGTAGTCGCAGCAGGGCAGGACCCATAGCGGGGGAACTTCCTGCCACCAACTATTTTTGAGTTTGGTTTTAAAACCGATGGATGATTCCTACTCCAACGTTAGTGTTGAAGAAGTGCGTCTGCTCGAAATTCACGCGACGATTTGCACGCTGAACAGATAACGTCAGTGCCGTCTGATCTGTCAGCTTGTACAGGAGTCTTCCATTCCCCAGAAAGATGTTCTCATGCCCGCCATTACGCTCATCCTCCGGGATTCCACTCGTAAAATTGCTCCGTTCGTAGTGGAAGTCCAACTCCAATTCGAGATGCGGCATCAATTCAGCATCAACGCCAACTGCAAAGAAATGATTCACATAAGAAAAATCCTCTTTTGCCTCGAATTCGTGCCGGCCGCTGTTCAACCCACGTTCGTAATGATAGGCGACAAACAGTTTCATATGATCCGTCGCTCGCCAAAAGATCTGCGGACCGATTGTCCAGAATGTCGTATTGCGCCCCTGAAAGGCATCGTTGAAGAGCCGCTTCCCTACTCGCCCCTGAATGCGGAATTCCCAACGATCGGAGAGGCGTTGTTCGAGGCGGATGTATCCAATATGGGACGTGACCCTCATATCTGCGAAAGTTTCCGTCTCGCCCTCGCGAATTTCGAGGTTCCCAAGGAGTTGATCCGGCGCGGTAAAATAACGAAGTCGGAGTGCTGTGTTAGGAGTAAACGAGTGCAAGGCTTCGGCTGCGACGCTCGCCTGGCTCCACTCGGGGTTCACCGCATAGACAAACCCCTGAGGTTTGATCGAGAAGGCCGTCCGCCCCAGTCCTGTCGTGATCGCATTCGATATGAGGGCTCCGGGCTCGAACACCATGTCGGATCCAAACCCCGTGCGCGACACATCCAAGACCGGCTGGGTAGGGTCGCCATCGATGTTTGACCGTCGGGTGGCTGAAAAGAGAGCGACGCCATCGGTGTAATAGAGATTGCCGTCCGCTATGGCAGACCATTCTGCCTGGGCCGGAGGTATCATCGCCAGGATAGACATTCCGATCAAAACCAAAACTCTCAGCAACATACCGCTTCCTTTCTGTTGTGCCGCGAAGAGTAAACCTCTGGTTATCCGGTTATCTGTCTCGATATTCGATACAGGCAGGCTTAGTGCGGATGGCTATATTAATCTAGGTTCGGCATTGCTTGTTAGCTGAGAATGGATGCTTGGTTTTGATAGTTTGCTCGGAACCAAATTTCAGACTGGTCCCGGAGATGGCACAATCCGCACGCCTCGAATGTCAAAATGCCGTCTACTGTGCCAGAAGATACTCTGATTTTTCAAGGAAATTGAACACGGCGAGCGATATCGCACTATGTGAATTGTGCGTATACGTGAACAATTGGCTCTCCACAATTCTCGCGGTTAATGGAACGGAATGACGCACGAGGCATGGTCCGACCACTTGACTCGCCATGAGTCATGGGCTACACGACTGGACATCCAATTCGTGCTGTCGGTGTTTCTCCTCATTGCAGCTTTAAGTGAGAGCCCTCACATGCAGAGAAACGACGTGCTGCTACAGATCCGCTGCTCTACAGGATTGGTTGATAATTCCCGTCCGAACGTCGGGCTCGTCACCGTACTATGGGTGTGCGTTCTTGTGCAGATGCTCGGCACGCCCGTACCCTTGCTGAGCCTGTTGATGACCTCAGACATGCTGACAGAATCGGTTTCCGAAGATTCTTCCATGCTTCCGGTCATGCCTGAGCTATCCCTCAGTAAATCCTCGCGTCTTCGCATCGATGGACAAACGACGTTTCGACTTCCAGTCCTGGCCACGTCCATCTTCCATCCCCCTGAGCTAGTCGCAATTCTCAATCTGGATGAATCAGCCGCTGTCGGTTTGGGTACATCGCATCTGTCCGACGGGTTCGGCTTTGAGCTTCCTGGGCAGTGTGCGTGGCGAGGGAGGTATCATTCAGCCTCAGCAATTCGCACGTCGGACGACATTGCGAACAAGGGCTATAGCATACAGGGACTGTTGGTCAGTGAACAAATAACACCAACGATATTAGATTGAACAGACGCGCAGCATAGCGGACTATGGATCTTCACCGCTTCCACCGGAGGCAAAGAGCCTTAGCCTATGCCAGAAAAATACTAATGATGTCTCACCGATCTTCTTTCTGGAAATGGATGACTTGCACCATGAGCGGTTGAAATGCGGTGCAAAGTAATGTCGGCATCCTGAACGTGTTTGACGTAGTATCTAAGAGGAGAACCATTACTTATGCGATGCATGCTCGTACTCGTGATGATTCTAACTACTCCGGTCTTTGCAAAGGCCGGTGACACGCACCAACTGCACAGCTTGCTAGAGGGCTACGTCGGACATAGTCAACGTCTGCAAGACATGCGAGCAACAAGGAAAGAAGGCTCTTTAACCCGCAATGATAAAATGCTCGAACTTAAGAAGGACTTGCTTGCGGGAATCAAGGCCATCGATATCTATCGGACCCAACTCCTTCGAGACAAAGAAGAACCCGCTACTCACGAGGTCCCTCTGGCGCTCAAATATGCTTACCTCGCTATGTTTCAGGCCATTTCTGCGGAATTAGACCACCATCTGTTTAAGTCTAAATTGGCACTCATAGTGTCTGATATGTATGTCGACATTTGGCGATCCGTAGATGCGTCGATTCCCAGGCCTTCACCATCTTCATGAGGGAGAGTTTCATCATCATTCCTGTGCGCTCATCGTCAGTGTAGGCTGTAACAAATGGGGGAACGTGCCAAAGAGTTCCATTTTAAAAATGAATTAGCTGTTCCGAGTGAGAGTGCGAAGGCGTGACAACAAAACCAATGATCGCCATCTAGTGAGTATAATCCTAATAGCGGCTGGCGACCGATGGCTTTAGCACAGTCTATGGCGGTATACGTCAGTCAACGTAAGTGCTTATGTTATCGCCGGTGAAGCCGTCGGATTCAACAATACCACTCCTTGAATTGCCTGGATGCTCCTCTTACCGTTTAATAACAACCAGACTCTCGCTAACAATTTTTGGCTCGCCATGCAGACTGTCTATTCACTAGAGCGCATTGACTTGCTCTTCACGTCAGTCACTGTTCGCGACGCCCCAGAGAACATAAACAGCGCAAGTACCTGGCATTCACGTGCCGCAGCCGCAACGCTAACTTGAGCGGAATGCAAAGCGACATTGGATTCGATAGGGGCAGCATCAATATCTATCTCGTCAATCGGTGGACGGGTCGACAACGCGCGGCAATCCCTTCCAGATTGGCAAATCGTTCGACGCTATCGCGCCCATCTCGAGTACTGACCTCCTATCGCACGAGATCGGCCATGACATGGCACTTGGGCACATCGAAAGGGGAAGAGGTGACTTAGCGGCGGGGAGGTTGGGTGTATCACCGGTACGAGATCCTCTCCGCTTTCACTCCTCCGTGGTTCTATGTTGCTATCAGCGTGTATTCAATACTGTTCCTGTGCTTGACTTCCAATGCTAGTCGTCGATTTACGCTGGCTCGCCGCAATGTGGCAAACATCAAAGCGGCTTGATAACCAATTCTTGTCGAGCCTGAAAAATTTGTATTGAGTATTTAGAGGAGTCAGCAATACGATCAGTATTCAGTATAACTGCGAAGAATGTGGCACATATGACAGATTTTCTTCTGCTTGTCGTGACCCTTCCTAAAAACTAGGCCACGTTTGTAATGATAGGGTGCGAGCTGCTGCTGTGCTGCCGCCCGATCTCGTTGACGGGGCGACCGGCATCAGCTTTTTTTCAAGATATGACGATTTGGGTCTCGTTGAAATTCGACTTCCGCAGGGGAATCTGGTGGCGAAGGAGCTTCTTCCACAACGTTCTCCTCTCGAACTGTCTCAAATTCCACGGCGTTTCCTAACCTAGCTCGCGATATGATACTGCAGCCTCACGCAACTCTAGACAATCCCATACGCTGAAGACGTTCCAAAACATCAGTGCATGAGCAAGGTTCTGCGCGTGCCAAGCATCGAACATTCGTCGATCCTCTGCAGTCACGTTATCATTATGTAGTCGAATGACCCAAGCCACAGCTTCCTGGTAGAGCCATCCTTCTTCTTCAGATGGAACCATGTCGGCAAAAAAGGGCATGTGTTGCATGGATCGGCCAAGATGAGTTCTATAAAGAAGGACGATCGAGGGACAAGGATTCTCCATTCATTAAAGTACTTTTGACAATTATTTATGAGTATTTATGAAAAAGTGAATCTTGGAATTAGTTTCTGAAACAATCATCGATGATGCATGAGAGAGGTCGTCGTCGCCAGCCGTTTTCGAACTCCCGCGTGTGAGCATCGCTTTCGTCGGAATCAAATGAAAACCCCATTTCCATGACGTTATATTTGTAGGATTTATGTGCGGTAAATCTCTATTCTCTCAAAACTTCTGGCATGGGGAGATTGTCGACATGAGTCACAGTTCAAAAGGTAGCTAAAGCCTTGTCGTATAGCGATCAAGGCCAGTAGTTCCAGAAGCAGCGTTTTCAGATGTGAACTACATGTACGCTGCGGAAACCACATCGTCCAGATGCGGGAGAGCCCGGAACTCCGATTCACCCTGTTTGAGACTCGACGACCTCTCTATTCCGCGTCGGTCAAAGAAATTGTCTGGAATTATTTAATACAGCTCTGCCATTCGCTTCGTACAGTCATGTGTACGGTGGAGGCCTCCAAGCCGGCTAGGACGGCATAGTTTAGATGGACTTGCTGCAGTGTTATGTGCTTTCGGTTGTTTTAGGAACGGGACAGAAACTGTAAAATGCAGGTAGTTCACGATCCAAACTCACTGTTCATGAATGGTTGTAAGATCAGCTGTCGCTTTGATTGTTCGACATTTACCACGCATGACTTGAATCATCTCTCAGGCTCTTGGGCTTACCCACTCAGACTTTTTCGAGTACCTGGATCGTCAGAAAACTGTGTTCTGTTGCTTGACACTTGTTGTTTTGGTCACTTACAGTACCCGCTACGAGCCTTGATCTCTTATAAGCAAAGTCATCGATAAAATTCGATGGATAACGCTTTTCACAAATTCTTTTCATTTTCATTGATACTCTGTGTTCTCGCGGTCAGCGGACTGGCTCAAGCGCAATCTGCGGAACACGCCCGACACCATGCGCAGCATCAAGCGGCTACCCATGGAACAGTGCTCTGTTCCTGGATGTGCGATGCAGGCACGGTTCTCGATGCTGCCGTGGTCCTGGTTCAACCTGAGCGTAGCCCTGTTGCCATTGTATCGCTTTCGTATTCGATACAAGTCTTCTCCAATCTGCCAAAGACCTCTCCCAGTCGAGCACCACCACACTTTTCATCATAAAACCGGCTGACGCGTCTTCCGTGACCTAGGGAACCGTCATACATTGTCGGGCTTCGTCGGCACGTTAAGGCAGAATCCGGATCAAGAGGGCTTCCGAATGAATGGAAGGAAGTGATAGTTGTGGAGGTCATAAATATGAATCACACCAATAAGAAAAGCCCCTTATTTAGAGTGCTGATTGTAAGCCTCATGTTGATGACTAGTGTTGGTCTGGCATGGGGAATGGGTTCACGAGTCCCTGCGGTAGGAACGGTCGCGGAGGATTTTCATTTGACTGACTTAAGAGGTAACGAGCAGAGCCTGAGTCAATATCGCGGCAAGGTCGTGCTCGTGAATTTTTGGGCCACCTGGTGCAAACCCTGTACGACGGAAATGCCTGCCATGCAAGCTACGTACGACAAGCTGCGTGAAAAGGGTTTTGTGGTATTGGCCATCAATGAATTGGAAGACGTAGCGAAAGTGCGTGAACACATCAAGCAACATGGCCATACGTTTCCGGTGCTCATGGATCGCGATAACAAAGTCGCAAACCAATTTGGGGTCTTCGGCCTGCCGGTCAGCGTCTTCATCGATGAAAAGGGCACCGTTCGCGAGTACATCAAGGGTGGCTTATTGTCGGAGCAAATAATTCTTGATACGGTCGCGCGCATTCAGAAATCGGAAGCGATGTAGGCGGCATCCTTATAGTAGGCAGGACGGGTGACGGGAAACGATCGGCATGTATTTGGGCTTTGTTGTTTTGCATCATACTGGTGAACGGCTTCATGGCCGTCCCCAGTGTCGGCCATACGGAACATCATGCCGACCACCAGTCTGGTACCCACTCCTCCGGCATCTGCGCATGGCTGTGCACGAGCGGCGTGGCAATCGAGTCGTGCGCCATTTCATTAACATCGAGACTTCAACTCCTTGAATGGGCCAACATTCCTACCATTGACGTTGTCCTTCAGTGAGTCTCATGTCGAATCCGATGTGTGGATTCTATCGTGCGACGAACAGAAAGATCATAGAATTATGACACGCACCATCTGTCCTATGTCTTTACAACCTGGGGTGCTGTGGTAATGGCTATCTCCATGCTTTGGCCTTCTCACGTCGCGGCATCTTGCGGAGCCGTAACCTGTTTTGTTGTCGTCGGCACGCAGCAACAGGTGCCACAAGCGGGGCTCCTCACCTTCAACACGATTTACAATTACACACCAATGCGGTTGCTCGACGGCACCAATGGCGTGATCTCTGCAGTCGACCAATCCGGGCGTTGTCTGATCCTGGATCATCATCAGGAAATCCGAACCATCACGCAAACTGTCAACTTCGATCTGAACTATGGCATTACCGACCGCTCGTTGAGTTTCTTCTCCAGAAGTATTGGTAATAAAAATAAAACCGTCGAGCGCACAGTGGACATTAGACGGCAAGCCTAATGTTGTGTTACCTTCCTCCCTTCATACTTCATATATGTGTTCAAAGCGATCAAAGATGGTGATTATGCCAACATACGTAGGCCTCAGCTCTATTCTATTGCTCTTGGTAGTCTTCGTCGGCTGTACCATATTCTCGAAGGCGGCCAGGCCGCTTCGCGTCCATGACATCCATATCACCGGCCAGGCCTCCATTAATCCCGCTGAATTGTATGCGGTCGTAGGTGAAGAAATCCGGTGGCATAATGACCTCTCGGCCCCGATCTATCTCGGATTTCTTGGGGTTCAGCCGACGCCACAGGCAGGTTGTGAAAGGGGGTTTAAGACATGGTATGGAGCGATAAAGGATATCGTAAGAATTCCAGCGGGTGAGTATGCCGGCTTGTGTTTTCTCCGGTCTCGAATGGTTATTAAATACAATATCTGGACGGATATGGCAGACCCCTTCCATTCGATGAGTCCAACGGCAGTCATTCATCTCGACGAAGCGGCATGACGGCGAGTGGCTATTGACAAGCTTGTGTAAGGAAGTGACCCAAAAACCCGAAACGTAGGTAGCGCTAGTGGAAGGAATGAACTGCCGCTAAGCTTTTAACTATGGAACCAGGAATAATTAACACTGCGTTAGCGATTCCTTCCATGGTGCAATAAACAATGTAGTCGGAACGAAGTTTTTAAGTTGACTTAGTTCGTCACTTTCATTTTGGCTTGCCGCTGATTGCTCACGGCATAGAGGTAGATCGCTAAATGGGATTTCATTGCATCAACCACTACGTTCAATTTTTGAGATCTTTAGACTGATTGCGTTTGCATTTGAAAGATGAGCCCCGTATGATCAAGCGACTGTTCTGGAAACAGGTATTGTGTTCCCTCGCCGCCATTCCTTATCCAAAGCCGAAGGTGATGATGCTCCACCTATTGTCGATAAAATTCCGATGACAGAAACACACCTTAGAATTGAACCGCATCAGTGATAATCCTCCATGCGGTCCAGCCACCCAACGGAAGGGTTCCTACAGTGCGCGTCGTGTACATTAGTTCTACTCTAGCCCCTCGGTTCTGAGACATTCTTGCGCTACTGCTTACGGACATCAACAGCAGCAGGCCGCGAATCACGCGGGGAAAGCGGCGAAACAACAGACGGAACAACACTGACAATAATAGTTTTCCGGCATAGCCTTAATAAGCCGAATAGTAACCTGAAGACGGGGCGGCGGCAGCTCGACGAAATGTTTCAACCAAAGGGTGATCGTTGCCGATGACGAAGGTCTTCTCGACAGTGGTGAGGTCTTGGTGCGGGCGAAAAGGATCAGCGATGATCCTTGGCACTCTTTTACTTATCGGAATCAATGGTGTACCGGCATGGAGCGAATCCCCGGCGCCGTCCGTCCATTGGGGAAGTATGGCCTTTCCTGATCAATATTCTACGTTCACCGGGGGACTCACGCTCAATCGATTTGCCCCGATTGACGGATTGGGTAACAAATATGATTCCACAATAGGAAATACTCTTGGCTTCAATCTGATTACCTTCAGCTGGACACAACATTGGGGCGGGTCCTGGGAGAATTGGAGCACCAATCTTACAGCCGGGATCAGTCCGACGGGAAACGAGCCCAGCGAATTTTTCCAAAATAAAGTCATCCACCAGGTTCGTCAACTGCCGACAGTCCCGTCAGTGGACCCTCGGAAAGAGACCGATGCGATGATCGATGGGTCTATCACGCGGTGGGTCCGCCTGTGGGACGGACCAAAGGTCCTGTTCGCGGGCGGAGGGTTTTCCGTCGGAACCATCTATCAACAGGGATTTCTTCGCGCCGGCATCCGACGTTTACAGATCATTCCGACGCTCTATTCAGGTGATTGGGGGGATGTGAGTGCACGGGCATCCGTCCTGGGACGGATCAGTTACCAGGACAACGGAGCCGTCCTCCACTCGATAAGGCATACCGGTGCACTGGTGCAGCCAGCGCTGGCCATTGGTCAGTACCGGACGACCGAGAACAATGAAACGATTCCGACCTGGGAAATTGAGTTAGCCCTCATGTGGGATTCCGGAATTTTCGTGAATACGGTCGGAAAAAGCCAGGAACAATTTTTCTGGGCCCTCGCGTTCTCGGCTGGCCCGGTGCGGTTGGAAACCTGGAACGATAGTATGGGAAATATTGTAGAGCGTGACTACGGTCCAACCTATGGCGTGACGCTGACCGTCGATGCCCTACGAGTCTGGTACTTCATCCAGGACATCCGGATGAAACACTCCAATGATACACCGCCATTATGAATGACGTCTACTGTGGGGGTGTTTGACAATGATTCCTTCAATTGCTTTTCATCACGATCGGGCCAATCGAATCGCCTCCGTCCAACAGCGTATCCTTTCGTCTGGATCACTCGCATCAAATCCTCCCTCGAACCATTCTTGTGCGGTCAATTTTCGTTGCTGTACGAAAGACGCGGCAGCGGTCTGTTTTTCCTTCGCAGTGCCGCGCCTCCGCAACGGAATCGCGAAGATGACCGGCAGGGAGCGTTGTGACCCACACCTCCTGCATGTTGAACGAACTGGTGCTTTCGCAGAGGCTGAAGTGCCAGGGCAGGACAACGGAGGGTATGGGACAGGGGCTGCCGAAAATGCACGGACGGATGGGACTCAGCAGCGGCCGTGACAGGCTCGAGCCGGCGTGGACCTTCCTGCGCCGCGCCGGTGAAACTTTAAGTTGGTGTGGTTCACCGGTCTCATGACCAGGCTGGATTCCTGACCCAAAACCCGAAAAGTAGGCCTCTAGCAGCTTGAGGACGTGGCGTGCGGCGTGGTCTTCTGGATTCACAAGGAGGACCGACGATGGCACGACGACGTGGGCATACGGAGGAACAGATCCTGACCACATTGCGACAGGTTGAAACCGGCACGACCGTAACCGAAATCTGTCGACAGGTCGGTATTGCCGAAAGACGTTCGATACGTGGAAACGAAAATACGCCGGCCTCGGGCTGAGCGAACTGCGGGAGCTCCGGCAACTGCGAGAAGAGAATACCAAGCTGAAGCGGCTGGTGGCTGATCTCTCGCTCAATCGGCATATGCTCCAGGAGATCGTGCGAAAAAAGATCTAAAGCCTCGAGATCGACGGGCGCTGGCCCGCTGGGCGCAGGTGACGTACCAGATCAGCGAGCGCCGGGTCTCGAGGCTGCTCCCGATGGCACGGGCCTCCTTACAATACCAGAGCCATCGCGATCCTCAGGTGGCGTTACGGATGCGGCTCCGAGTGTTGGCGGCGAGCCGGGTGCGGTTCGGGTATCGACGATTGACCGTCTTATTGCGACGAGATCGGTGGCGCGTGAACGCGAAGCGGATCTATCGGTTGTATACGGAGAAGGGCTGATCGTGCGCACGAAGGTCCGGATGAGAGCGGCTTGGAGAAGCCGGGTACCGCCGACTCTAGCGACGAGGCCGAACCACCGATGGAGCATGGACTTCATGAGTGAGCGAGTCGCGGATGGGCGGTGGTTTCGCATTCTCACGGTGGTGGACCAGTTCACCCGTGAATGCCTGTGCCTGCTGGCGTATCAGTCTCTGACTGGAGAGAAGGTGACACAGGCCTTAGAGCTGGTCGTGCTCCAGCGAGGAGCGCCACGCTCGATCACCGTCGATTTGTCCATTCCAGCTGAAAAGAGTCTAAGGTTAAAAAGAACAGGGGTCTCACTAGATGCGTAAGCAGAAGATGGACTCCTACAGCCGGTACGAGAGATTAGCCAAACTCGACATAGTTCAGGCCTCCGACACGCACCTTGCACTCTTCATTAAGCGTCCATAGATGAACCGCCCATATTTTATACGATCTATCGTCCTTCTCCTCACAGCTGCTTGCTGGGTATTGGTGGCTTCGCGTCAGCTCACTCGGTGATTCACGAATCGCATCTTGCGCACCACGACCAAACGACGCATGGCACGGTTCTGTGTTCATGGATGTGTATTGCGGGACAAGTGATCGATGACGTTGTTGTACCACCGCCAGTCACGCTGACTTCTCTCGAACTTGTTGAGGTACAGTCCTTTCGCACTCCTCCATTTGATATTCATCATAACGCCACGTCGCGTGGACCTCCTGTTCAAATCTTAACTGCATCTTAATTGGATGTCTTCGTTGCATTGAGTGGACGGTAAGGGCCATCTGAACGTTTGGCTCGTGGCTACTGTATGGAGTCGCCGTATTTGCTCAATGAGCTCGAGAATCGCGTCTCGACATTAAAACTTATGTAAGTACTATTCTTATATGAGGAGGATTACAGTATCATGTTTAAAAATCGTTCGAAATGCTCGTTCCTATGTGGGTTTAGCATATTAGCTCTCGTTTTCACCACCGTAAGGATAACCGAAGCAGCTTGTGGAGCTGTGACCTGCTTTGTGGTGATCGGTTCTCAGCAACAGGTGCCCCAGGCGGGCCTCCTAACTTTTAATACTATGTACAATTACACGCCGATGCGTGTGCTCGAAGGAACGAATGGAATCATCCCTGGCATCGACCAAGCTGATCGACGTCTGAGCCTGGAGCACCATCAAGAAGTCCGAACCATCTCACAGACCGTCAACTTTGATCTTAACTATGGCATCACAGATCGGCTAGGGGTTCAGCTGACTATTCCGTATCTCTGGCGCACCCACAAGCATATCGCCAATTTAGGTGAAGGAGGCGTTAATGGCGAAGGGGAGTCGGTCCCGTTTCAAGATACCGGGATCGGTGACATGACGATCACTGCCAAATACAACGTACTTCCTACTCTGCGCAGTATGATCGTCGCCGGATTCGGTGTGCAAATGCCCACCGGCAGCACGAGCGCTAAAGATGGCACAGGGGACGTGATGGAGTCTCCCACGCAGCTCGGACGCGGCAATGTGGGACTGATCGGATCGATATATCAGACCTACGAACTCATCCCGCATCGACTCAACAGTTTTTTTATGGCAGCTATCGACACACATTTCGTAATAACGACGGCTATCAGTTCGGTGATGAATACAATCTGAGCTTGGGCGCCAATGGGGTTCCACTGGAAAAGGCGCCCTGGTTAGCGCTGATGGGCCAATTTCAATGGCGATATTTAGTGCATGACAATGTGAGTGCGTTCCTGGATCGATCGGCCACTCCTGCTGATGCGCCAAACTTTCCTGGTGAGACCATTGTGATTGATCCAACGATTGCGAACAGGCGCGTGCCGACCACTGGGTCGACCTATTTTGCGTTTACGCCTGGGTTCCAAATCAGCTTAGACGGGCTGATCGACTCCCCACTGACGAAGATGACCTCGCTGTATTTTTACTCACAGATTCCGATCATGCGGGATTCCAACAACAATCTTGCTCAAGGGATTAGCTATATCTTTGGGATAACTCGATCCTTTCAGTTGGCGAAGAGCGGTCTTTAAGAGCGACGTCCATAGGCGGGAAAACGGCTGCGAGATTTGTGGACCAGCCGTTTTCCCACTATGGCAGCATTGAGTGAACATGACTATGTGCAACGTGACGCAGGCCTGGCAGAGCCTGAAGGAGCGACCTTCCAATGAGTGAACATCATGCTCCATTCACAGCCATGAAGAACGGGACCGTCAACAACCAGCATTCTCGGCGGTTGATGATGACCATGTCTCTGACCTTTGGGTTTTTACTTGTTGAAGTGATTGGGTCCATCTGGACCGGAAGCCTGGCATTGTTGGCGGATGCTGGTCATATGCTGGTGGATGTCGCAGGGGTGGGAATGAGTCTTCTTGCGATGTGGTTCGCCCGCAAGCCGCCGAGTCCAACAAATACCTATGGCTATATGCGCTTGAAATCTTGGCCGCACTGGCCAATGGGATTCTCTTGTTTGGTCTTGCGGCGTTTATTCTCTACGAAGCGTACGACCGTCTTTGGTCTCCTCCAGAGATCTTAGCCAGTCCCATGTTGATCATTGCGGTCATTGGGCTCGGTGTGAATATCATCAACATCCTGTTGTTGCATCAAGCATCGGGGGCAAGTTTAAATCTTCGCGGCGCCTACCTTGAAGTACTAAGCGATGCGATGGCGTCGATCGGGGTGATCTTGGCCGCGCTCATCATTCAAACGACCGGATGGATGTTAGCAGATCCTCTGATCAGCGGCGCAATTGGCCTGTTTATCTTGCCGAGAACATGGGGTCGGATGCGACAGGCAATCCACATTCTCCTGGAAGGCGTGCCCCAGCATCTGGATGTGCAGGAAATTGAAGCAGCCATGCGTTCGTCGCATGGAGTGAATTCTGTGCACGATCTCCACGTGTGGACGCTGACATCCGGCAAAGAGGCAATGAGTGGTCATATCCTGGTAGACGATCTCGCGGATGGCCATCACATCGTCAAAGATCTTGAAAGGCTCCTCAAGGAACGATTTGGTATTGAGCACACAACCCTGCAGCTGGGGAGTGATCGTTCCCCGTTCTTCAAGATTGAACGCCCTTCGGAATAGACGATTCGCATCTATCCAGTCGAAGGTTGATCTTTATAAAGCGATCCACATCCACGCTGCCTCCAAAAATCAACGGGTCTGGTAAGTTCAGGCTGACGCCAATGATGACACTGCAATCGTACCCCACTACGGTGTTCTCAAAATCCACGGTAAGAGACCAGAACCCGCCGAAAAAACGGCATTCAATACTGCCGAATGTAGGACGGCATCTCCGTTCGAGACGCTGGAAAGCTGACGCATTGGTGCTGGCAAGACAAATTGGACCACTCCAGGAATTACCTCGTAATGAGGCCCTTCGCGAGTCTTTTCGGAGCATATTTCCTGCGTGGCCCAAATGATATCCCGCTTCGTCAAAGGGCGTTTCAGGCCTACTGCCGGGCTTGCTTGAGTGACATCTTTTTCACCGAGAATTTCCGTAAACGTTCTCTGCGAGTCGGTGACTGTCACGATCACATGGGCTCCCGGTATCGCATTCACGGGTAGCACTGCCCGGGATCCCTCTACAAGCGGTTCACGCAGTTCCACCGGCTTCAATTGGGGATGATCTTCGACGCCTAGTGACGGTCCTTCAACCCACGGTCCGCCACAGGCCTTCTGTTTGGCCCATACTTTCTCAGGCATGGAGAGAAACGGTGAAATCCCCATGGGCTCCATATCGTGGATGGCATATTTTCGAGGCGAAATCTGCATCGGACCGTTGCCCACATCACCTCACACCTCAATGTAAGTGCCGGGGGTAGTCTTCACTGCAACGGCGCGCGCACAACGGTAGAGCTTGGGAACCATCGTGGGCTCGGGAGCTGCAACGGGGCCTTTGATGGCGACCGTAGTACTCGTTGAAAAAGAGCAGATCTCCATTGTAACCAAGACAGTCTTGTCCGAAGGCAATGGCTCCACTGGAACATCCCAGGTCGTAGTACAGGGCGGCACAATATAATCGAGCGAACGCGATTCTGGCACCTCGATTCTGAGCCTGGCCCCGGGCAGAACATTCTGGACATGCATAAGCGTCGATCCCGCGCAGGGCTCGGCTACATCCAAAGGGTCCGGCGTTCTCGCCGGCATTATTCTTTCCTCTCGTGGATCGGAAGGAAAATCATGGCAATGGGAAGCGAGGCTCTGCGAGATTACAATACGATCCCCTCCAGGAGGGAATGGCTTCGATAAATTGAACCACAGGCCGTCAAGATCGAAGCGTGCAACATCGCGTGTGCCGTCCGATGCTCGCTCGATTGTGACCTCTGCCCCGTCAACTATGCCATTAATACGGATCGAAGACTCGCACCCTCTCGGCAATGGCTGGCCAACCGTAGGTGCCGGAAGTTTTCCGATCGGCGAGGGCAGCGTATTCTGCGAGGTGACTTGCGCAATTCCTGTGAGTGGAGGAAATGCGGGCGGTGCGGATTGTGTTGCGGTGACAGTGGCGTTAGGTCCGGGAAGGAAAGGCTCAATGCCGAACCTCGCATTCCCGGCAGCGTCGCTTCGACCGCTGCCAAGCGATGATCCGCCGGCATTCAATGAAACTACAGCGCCCGCAACGGCTCCCTTGAGCCATACGGCCCTTCCGCACCTATATAACTTTGACACAAAGGACATGGGAGGCAATTGCGTGTGCGACACAGGCGACGCACTTACTGTTACGGCGAGGTCGGCGGGTGTAGTGGGACTCGTATCACCGGGGGAGGGTTTGGAAGGCGACCAGATGTTGTCCGGCTTTGAGCTTTACGACGACTGGAATCCCGTCGCGCCCTCCAGCCGCGATGCCCTTGGCAACCACCACGGGCGAAGGTTCATCCGTCTGAACGAATACAGTGACTCCAGGTGAACAACCTTCGACAACGACTGACTCCATCCATTCCGAGATTGGACCGACTACGGAAGGTATACCAAGCGCCATGATTTCCTCCGATCGAATGCCAGGGCGGTTCGGACTGTGGGTGCACGAATTGCAAGTCCCTCAGTCCCCTCAGTCTCGGTCAACCGCAAGTGAACCATTTCATGCATAGATCTTCTTCCTATAAATTTGGATCACTTATTCTGCGGAATCCATTTCGTGAAAGCTAGTGACATTTCATCTGCATAATAGCCTTCGGGTCCGATAAAATGCAGCTGGCGCATTGTCCAGATCATAAAAATCTCAAGAAGTGGTGTGTCGGAAGTGTCTACAGCACCGGAGCGGTGGTCACCGAAGTGATCTCGAGCGGCAGTTTTATTTTTCTCCGGACGTTTTGAACACACTACCAAGACGCAGTTGGGGAACAATTTCACGCAGTACTTCCCGCAGACGCTGGCGTCACGGGCTTTCTATGTCTTTTGGCGAGATTGATTCACTCGTCACGCGTATTCCCACGATATCGTTCTCGCGATGAAGTGCCACGAGTTAGGAGAGTGTCAACATTTGAAGTCATCGGGATCGATCCTGAAACAAGGGGTGAAGCCATTGCATCGGAATGCTGGGTGAGGACCGGTCAACCGGTCATGTCATGCCCTCACGACGCTTACGGAACACATTGAGTACACTGGTTCAGCGTTTATAGATACTAACCCTACGTGTTCCCGGCGTGTTCTGTTGACAGCACAGCTAGCCTAAATTCACCTGAAGTGGACAGAGTAGAACTAAGCTCAAAAATCAGCTAAACCCCGCTGTGGGAGCGAATTTACACTTATATCATGAGGATTTGGGGTGAGGTCTCTGAGAAGCTTACAAAACCGCTGCTCTGCCGATTGAGCTACGCCAGCA
>CAZPNQ010000058.1:0-22941 GCA_964587955.1 uncultured Nitrospira sp. | reverse complement strand
GAAAGAATCCGCGAAGGGCGGGGTCAAAGGGAGCATTGTCCAATCGAGCGTCCGCATATGCATCTTCTGTAACCAACTCACGTTCTCGATCGATGGCAGGAACCTCCTCTTGACTTCCCGGTGAGAAAGGTTCATCGGGCGAGGGCTCCTTTTTCTTGATGTCCTCAACCGATTGCTCCAGCTGTTTGACTCTGGCCTTTAAGGCCTCTATCTCAGTCTCTTGAGAAGATGGTTGCGGACCATGAACCTCGCCGAGTCCTTGGCCCCATGCTGAAACCACAAAACAGGGTATGGCACAGGCAATTATGATTGCGTGTGCAACCATTAGGTTCCTTAGAGGAATACGTTTCACTCCGGCACCATATCCTTCTTAACAACCCACGCTCTTCGTGGAAAACATGAAAGGATTCATGTGAGTTCATAGGGCGAACACAGACTTCCTGTCAAGATTCGCTTGCCCATCTGTCCTATTGACCAAGTGGCTTCCGTCTTATTTCACTAGAACCTATCTCAAATAGTTGACGGAACAAATTCCCATCCGTATAAAACGAGCATGCTGCGACCCTGCGTAGGGACCCAATCCGTGGCATAGTCGCGACCACTTGCGCTGATTCTTCTGAACGATGGTTAACCATATATGAAGGTCTGGGCGTATCGGCTATTAGTCTTTCTGTTTCTACTTGTGTGGTTTGCCAACATTCCAGAGGTACGGGCCCAAGCCATCTCCGCTCCTCAAAATGTGGCGAGTGAGACGAGGGTTACGGAGGATCCTCACGGAGAGCATGTCAATAAACAGGGGGAGGAAGTAACCCAAGGGAAGGCATTTTCAGAGTTCGCGCATCACTTCGCGGGATCGTTGGAAGTGATCTTTGGCCTCGCTGAGTTGGGGCATGCGACCCAGTATCCGTTGCCGTACTGGACTCGCTTCATTCTTCCGGGTGCGCTCGCTACTGTCGGAGTTTTCACGCTGATTTGGAGTGACCGTAACGCGTGGCCCATTGGCTCCCTCAGCTTTGTGGCGACATTTTTCGGTGATGACCGTGAGTTGATTGAACACAAGCTCTATGGGATTCTGACCTTCGCCGTCGCCTTGTTTGAGATGCTCCGTCGCCTCGGCAGGGTTCGACACCCGGCGTGGGCTGCACCACTCGTCTTGCTAGTCCTGGTGGGTGGGCTTATCGCTCTTCGTCCATTCCCACGGGAATCACCATGAAGCGGCGAAGATCCAGTTCCAACACTTGTTGTTGGGCATAGTCGATGTTGGGGCGGCCTTCTCCAAAGGCATGGCGTCCTGGCTACCCGGTGCGTCGTTTCAGATGAGGAACCGGTGGGATATGGCCTGGGCGGGATCGATCATTCTCTCTGGGCTGCTCCTTCTTGTTTACTCCGAATAGAGCGGGTGGTGAGTCAGGATTAACCTCGACTCCTCTGAGTTTCTGTCTTTTAAGACAGTAAGGAGAATGGGACTTCTCAGTTATGTCGAAATTTATTGTCGTCGTTCAACGGATGCCACAAGCCTACTTGCAGAAGACTTGAGTGCGTGAGAGAGTTTAAGCATCACGCTCAACGTAGGAGACTTGAGTCCTCGTTCAAGCTGACTCACGTAGGTTCTGTGAACCTCGGCTCGAAAGCCGAGCTCTTCTTGTGACAAGCCAATGCGCTTCCTGAGTCGAGCGATTTCGCTGCCAAACAGCTCCTCGGGGGAAGCTTTCGATTCACGAACTCCCATTTCTCCATGGTGACGGCTTGAATACTATCGTGCTACAGACTAAAGTATTCAGTAAAGAGCTGACGCTCTATGGACCACTCATTCCTTAGTCGAGAGGTGGATCATGCGTTCTATATTGATCGCTGTCATGCTGGTAATAAGTTTAGTAGCTAAGGTGGAAGCCGGAGACTTGAGCGCCGCCGGTGCGGTTTCTGGATTCGGTCAGGGCCTAGCAAATTCTCTCTCAATGATTCAGGCCGGTATGATGCAGCAAGCATTAATTGAAGAACAGGCTCGGCTTGAGCGAGACCGTATAGTGCAACTTCAGCGATATCAGTTGGAACGCGACAAGCTTCAATACCAGCGTGAGATTGAACGGCAGCAGACGCAATACAAGCACACAGAGAACAAGAGAGTTTCTGAACAACCTGCTCAAGATCAGTCTCGTGAGCATGACGAAGCCATTCGGCGACTGGAGAAAATTCATCCCGACTGGCGACAGGTGACCGCCCCAGGATCGCCTTACCGTCAATGGTTAGCTGCTCAACCGGCATCCTATCAGCAGCTGGTCAATACCACATGGGATCCTCAAATCGTGATTATCTCGATCGATCAATTCAGACTGACACAGCAGGACGCATACCAAGTGAAAGTCGGCCAGCCTTATCTTGCCGAGCGAGACAGGGCTCATTTCGAAGAGTTGGCAAAGCGAGTTCAACGGCTACGTGCGCAACAGGAACAGGCCGAGCTAGGTCTAAACGGTCACTAGTCGCTTAGTGCGCTGTGGCCATCTATGAAACTCATTCAACGGCTTCCTAGCAGCAATTGTCTTGTTCGCAAAGAAGACTTGAAACAATGAAGACACCAAGGAGGTTTGCCATGTCGCTATTTGCTCTTCTGTTCTTCTTTGTCCCGAGTGTGACATTTGCTCAGCTCGGTACCAGCACCGATATCGGCAACACCACTTTCTTTAACTCCGATGGACACAGCGGAACGCGCCAGTCCATCGGAAACACTGACTTCTACAACTTCAGCGAAGGATCCAGCACTACGCGCAACCGGGTTGGTAACGCCGATTTCTATTCCGGGTCGACTCCGGGCTTGAGTGGCTCCACGAATCGGATTGGCAATACTACCTTCGGAACATGGCAGGACGGGACCACAAGCACGCATCAGTCAATTGGCGGGACGACCTTCCACAATTACAGCAATGGGAATCGCTGTACGAGCAATCGGGTGGGATCGAGTACATTCACCAATTGCTATTGAGGACAGACGAGTGTCGGCTAGGATCTGGCTGATAGCTCTGCTTCCTACGGCAATGAGCCAGTGATCTGGAGCTTGGCAATGCTGGATAGCTGGAATCCGCAGAAACAATTCTACTGGGTCATGCAATGCGCGAGTATTGCAGGCAGTGCCTCCTTTGTGGTGAATGGGTATCCGAAAGCCCAAGTGACTGCGTTAAGGGACACACTTCGTGAGGCGGCCCAACATGGATTCAATTGGCAGGAACTCTACATTCGAATCTACCAAGAGTGGCACAGCCGACGCCCTCATTTTCCTAATCCAGAGGCCATGGCGGTTCTGATGGAACAACAATGAAGGACGTTTACCGAACGTCACGGCTTCATTATCAACACTTCACTCGACTCCATCACAACCGCTGCTTTCATTTGTATCTCGGCGCCACTCCTCTGACGATTTCGGCCACGATGCGATGCTCGATCGGCTCACTGTTCTTTCCAGTGTGCTCATTCATCTGCACCGCTTTGCCCCATCCACGCTCAAGGATAAATATGGCGGCCGAAAGCCGGACGGAGTCTTTATCGGCTTTGCGCATCAGCTGCTGAATCATTCCCAGGGCTTCCGTGGTCTTCTCCCGACAGGCAGCTTCGAAGGCAAACTCTTCAGGCGTCCGCTTCGGCCGACCCCCAGGATTCCCGCTTGTACCAGGCTTAAAGGCGGATCGAGGGGCTTTTCTGCCTGTTCTTGGTCTGTTCTCAGACTTCATAGAAGGAACCTTTCTTAGGCATCTTCTTCAGTCGGTAGTCCACTACTGGCCACCATGTGGAGGACCGCCTTTTGCCTGGGAGCCCTCGAGCGGAATAGACTTGCGCCATGGATCCACCTTGGCAATACCCGTGACCGGATCGATGTAGGGCCGCCGAGGTGTCGAAGCTGATTCTCCGAGCGTGAGGTGCTTGATCTGATTGCCATACGACGTGAGTCGCCGTTCAATCGTCGTCGCTTCCTCGGGCGTCAAGAGCCCTGAGCCCAAGCGATGCCCATCGATTTTGATCATCTCCATCAGGTAGTCGATGTGCCTGTCTACCCCAGCAGGTAATCTATCGCTCCCTTTCGTCGCCTGGAGTTGTTGCGTGAGCTTCACGATCTCCCCGCCCAGGTGAGCCTGGACCCGCTCCATGGCGGCCTTCCGTTCCTTCGCGCCTTCCGCGGCGCTGTAGTTTAATTTAAGAGTGGTAAGATCTTTCGTGCTCTTTCGATCCAGTTCGTTTTCCTGGGCCTTCGCCGTCAGCTCGTTGCCTTGCAATTCGACGTTGTAGTCATGTTTTTGTGTCGTGAGATCACCTTCCACTTTTCCTCTTTGAGTAATCTGATCCGATTCAATCTTGGCTTTTTGAGTAATATGGCCCGAGTCAATATCTCCCTGGAGCGTCATGTTCGCTTGCCGGTTTGCCTGCTCTTCGGCTCGTGCAGTGGCATCAATGTTTGCCCGTTCATGCAGCAGCCCACGGTTCTGGCCATAGGTAATATCCAACCGCTTCAGTTCCATCTGGTTCCGCTCTTTCTCGATCATGCTGAGATTCATGTAGGCTTGTGCCTGCTGCAGCCCCTGCTGCAAGGCTTTCCCACCTCCACTCACGACCCCAGCCATTTGTAACATCCCCATGATGACCTCCCTTTCTGGTTCTCTTGGTTAGACCTTGCCTGACTTCACAAACGTCACCCGTGGCACAGGTGACACTGATTGAGATGGTGGACTACTGAACACTGGCTTCGCATCCTGGACAATTGGTGTATCGATAAAATTGACCTGAAAAAGGATTCGAGGACGTTCCTGCTGTTCTTCTTCATTCTGTCCGCCTTTCCCTCGATACAGGTTCATCAGGCGATCCGACGCGGCCATACGGATGTCATGGTCCGGCAGGTCAACTTCCTTTGCAGTCATGGCTTGCGAGTTCTTCACGATGATCTTCGCGTGGAGGGAATCAAAAAGCGGTTCGAGGATGGCATCGAAGTCCATCTGGCGTTTGGACAGAATGCGCTCACAGGACTCGGTCAGAATGGATTGAATCGCCGGCTGCCGCACGACTTGATAGGCACGTTTCTGAGCGGTCGTCTTACTGTAGCCAGCTTCCACCAGAGCCTCCGTTGGATTCATACCCGCGGCAAGATTCTTCGCGACGGCCACCTGTCTCCGGCGCCTCTTGCCAATGCGAGCACCTACTTTCGCCCTACGTTTGCCTATGGTTGTCGTCATAGACACCTCAGACTCTCGCTCCATTCGTTTCACGCCACGATCAATTATCAATAAACCCTCGTAGGGTGTCGGGCCACGAGGTGACCAGCTCCCACCCCGGATTCAGGAGCGCAAAGCGTTGAATGGCCAGTGATACGCGCCAGACCACATGAGGAGCGGTGGTCGTACGGGCTGCGACCTCGTTAATATGCTCCTCGATCGCTTTCATCCATGGGAGAGACGTGAGTGTCTTGCGACGCTGATCTGCCGTCACGGATCTGCATGCTCGGTCATCCGCCTCGAGTTTGGCCAGAACGGAGTTGGCTTGCGCGGCGGTCTCCCTTTCGATTTCCGAAAGCACATCGGGAAAGAACAAGCCCTTCGCCTGCGCGTGGAGTCCTGCCTTTCGGATGTCGTGCGTGGTCCACAGCGGCCACGGATGCCCAGCATTGTAGAGTTTCATGAGCTGCTCCCACGCCAAGCCAGTCTCTGTGAGGAGAAAGTCGCCGAAGTCCGGAGTCGAGCTCATGGCTGGACCTCTGTGGGCGGTGACGTCTCAGGGGAGGACTGCGGCACATGCGCGAGGTCGTCACGCCTGCAGTATTCAACCAAGAGATGCCGGCCGATGAGATCAGGCAAACTGGAACAATGCTTCAAGCGATCGTGTCCGGACACAGGCCCGCATGGGCCAAATTTGGCACCTGAGAGGAGATCTCCGAGCTTCTCAAGGGATGCACCGTACTGCAGCGTGACGCTCATCAGGCGGGCGATGACGTCGTACAGCGCAATGATCTCTGGAGTGCAGTCTGAACCTTTCACCCGAAGGAAGATTTCGGCAGGGGAGGGATCGTCGTGCACGGAGATGTAGAGTGTGCGTTGGCCAGCAATCCGGACGTTCTGGGTGATGCTGTTGCGACGGGCGGGGAGGGTCACACGTTGAGTCATACGTGAGCCCTCCATCTGACCTGTGCCCAAATTGTGCCCAAACCATCAAGTGATGAGAGGGAATATCGGTCAAGAGGCGAGGCGAGGACGCTACGAAATGATTGGAATTGTGACCATACCGACCGATAGTGTCCTGTGGTCTCGGGGTGTCCGGGGTTCTTAAAATCCCTCGGGCTCAAAAAGCCCGTACCGGTTCGATCCCGGTCTCCGGCACCACGAATCGTAGAAACGTCAATGCCAGAGCGGCGTTTAATTGTTGTACGGACCTTGATTGTGTGCAAGTGGTACGAAAAAAGGCCGTGCAGTGGTACACATTTTCCTTCGCTCCTCCACCTACTATGCTCGAATCATTCTCCCTCTCGATTTGCAAGCTAAACTCGATCGTAAGGAACTACGGCGCTCCCTGGGAACAACGATATACCGAGAGGCGCAAGTCAGAGCCTGCATGTGGGCTGGTCATGTGGCGACGTTCATTCTACGACTGAGGAAGGACACGATGACAAAGGCAGATATCCAACGATTGGCGCAACGGTATCTGGATAAAGAGTTGGAGGAGTGGGAAGAGGAGCACATACGTGGGTGTTTCAGTTTCGAAGAAGAACAGGACGCTATCTCCTCAGTCATCGCTGAGCGACTGGCTGAGACCACGGCACAACTTGCATTTACCGACTACTCCAAGATCAAGACAACAGCCGAAACCATCCTCAGAGATAACTGACTGACTCTGCCTATGGATTCCCCTGAGTTGAAACGGCTGTGCCATTCCCTGTTGATAGCACAACAGCACGTATTCCAAGTCGAATTGGAGTGGCTGGAAGGACGATGGACCAACGGCGGCGAACGTACGCTTACTGCTCCTCTTAATGGAGATGCAAGGAACGGTGTGAAATGCATCCAAGAGTAATGGAATGAGAGAGGGTCGATTTCTTACGAAGACTTGGAAGAGACGAATGGTAGATGCACGGTTTTAATCTCGGTCGGATCAAAGTAACGAGAGGGTTGCTCGCTGCTGCGTCCCTCATTCGTTTCAAGCACGGTCTGACCTGTCGAGAGAGTGGGACTCTGAAGAGCCCAATGACTGGCCACTGTAACCTGTGAGCCATCTCGACGCACGTGGATGAGCTTCCCTTCCCATCGTCCCGTCGTGCGCAGCTCCTTCTCAATTTCGTCGAGCGGAACCGGGAACACGGTTTTCAGGAGCTGGTGCGAAGTTTTACCCAGCGCATCTCGTGGCTCCCATCCGTACAATTGCTTCGCCCCATCACTCCAGTATCGGATCGTGCCGTCCAGATTGCGAACCATGAGAGCGTCGTGAAAAGGACTGCGATCCACTGGCTTATCCGGCACTGCATGAATTCCCGATAAGAGACTTCGGGTCACTTCGGCCACCAGCACGGAGCCTGCCAGCGTGAGATGAAGCTTGTCCCAAAAATAAAACACGCCATTGTTCGCCACCACACACTGGTCCCCGGAGCTGAACAGTTGTGAGATGTCGATAAAACCAACACCAAACTTGTGCGCTTCCTCGCGAAGCGCCGTATTGACCGCCGTCAGATTTTCAGCCCCGACCGTCAGATTCTCAGGTGCCTCCATCGAAAACGTCTTCAGCTTATGCGCGTGCCGGCGAATATCGACGGAGAGCGATGCCGCTTGTGAATACACGACGACTCGATGCCCGTTCAATTTTTCGAACAACGCCTGTAGTTGTACTCGAAATGTATTCTCACCGACTCTCTGAAACTCGTTCAACCAATCACTCGAGACAATGATCGCATCCGTCTTATTGCTTGGAACATAGTCATTCACAAACCAATCGTAAAAATCATTGCACCGCTGAGCACGTCCACTGCGTACGGCCTGACAAACGCCTCCATTCAATTGGATAATGGCCTGCTCACCCATCACACTGACCAGACCCGGATAGAGATGGGCCGCGACACTATCGCCAAACAAAACATACCGTGGAGACAGTCCAGGATGTTTCGAATTGACCGGATGGGTCGAGCTTTTGGCCAGGTGACAGTCATTCTGCAACAGCGTTTCAAAAGTTTGGCTTCCGCCAAAAAAACAGGTATGAAATCGATACAGCTTCTCCATATTCGAGACGATGGCACCTTGAGGATCGGAGGAGGTCAGTTGCAGAGTCGTGGTGAACATAGCAAGCACCACTGCCGAAGCCAGCGCACTTTTCCATAGCCCGCCTTTCGTGACGATCTCTCTTCGGCGAAACGGCATCTCCACATACCGCCATGTCAGATAGGCAAGCCCGAACGTCAGTACCACGAGACTGACAATCACAGCTTCATTCGGTTCCGTCAAACTCCGATGGCGAGCGAACGCCAATACCGGGTGATGCCATAAGTAGGCGCTATAACTGACTAATCCCAAACCGACTAATACTCGATTCATCAACAACCGTCCCACCAGCGTTTCTGGCGACGCGAACACGATAATTAAACCGGCGCCTACTGTCGGTATCAACGCTGATACACCCGGAAAGGCCGTCTCTTTGCTAAAAGCCAGTACGCCATAAGTAATCAATCCCAAACCAACAAGGCTGAACGTCTGATGCAGAGCCCAAGGGAAATGAGTACGCTTTTTCTCTTCCACGTAGAAAGCAATGAGCGCCCCCATGGCCAACTCCCATCCGCGAGTCGGCAACCAGAAAAATGCCGCCACAGGGTGGCTACGTGCACCATAATCAGCGAGCCCAAGACTGAGGAGCGAGAGGATGATCAACAATACGAGGACTCTATTTCGTCCTAGTCGCCACGCCCACAACAGCCCTACCGGAAAGAGGACATAAAACTGCTCCTCGATCCCCAAGCTCCACGTGTGCAACAGCGGCTTGAGTTCTGTCGCGGCATCGAAGTAATCGTTCTGGTGCCAAAAAAAGATATTAGACGCGAACACCAACACCGCCATGGCACTTTTCGTAAACTCCTCTACATCGCTGGGCATGAGCCACAGCCAGGCAAGGGGCAGACACACCGCCATAACCACGTACAACGCGGGCAGAATGCGCCGGGCACGCCGCTCATAGAAATTGAGGAGTGAAAACCCACCGCCCTCCAGTTCGGCGACAATAATCGTGGTAATCAAGTACCCGCTGATGACAAAGAATATATCGACGCCGACAAAGCCGCCGCTAAACAGTTCGAACCCGGCGTGGAATAAAATGACCGACAAAACTGCCATGGCGCGTAACCCATCTATTTCTGGACGGTACCGCAAGCCCTGATGGTATTGCCCGTCTGAATCAGCTGAAAATGTCGGAGCTTCGCTCATCAAGTCGCCTCAGTAGTGAATCAAAAGTGTAATTGGGATGATTTGACCGTGATGTTACTTCAGAATCTGTTTGTGACCTGCTCACTTGAGAGGCACTAGTTATTACTCAATGCCCGAGAATGTGTAGGGATTAGCCAGCATCGCTAAGATAGTTTGGGATCTAATTGACTACAGCTAGGATCAACCCTGGAGCTTCAGTAGATTGAGATAATTGAGAAACAGGGGGCGATGTGTTGGACGGTTCCATCTCTTCCATCTAATGACGCTACACTGTGCTTATAGAAGCTACCCTATCGTCAGTTTGATTGTCTAACTCAGACAAAGGGTAGGTGGACGACAAACCGATTCGCATCTTATGCAGACTACCTCGTTGACATGTTTTGCCTCCGACATTTATTCTGATTCGAATCAACTGTTGCGACCATAGCCTGGATGAGGCCTCGCTTTGAGCCAGTTTAGATTTCTTGTTACACTATGACTGCTCGGCGGCATCCAGCAGTGCTCGGCACGACATTTTTGTTAGGCCTAGTGATCCTGTTCTCACTCGGCGCCTGCGGTTCGTCGCCTGACGAGACGGTTCAAGAGCCGCCCTCTGAGACGCCGCCGCCACCCACGACTCCACCGCCAACTACTCCGCCACCGACAACGCCACCACCCACGACGCCGCCCCCAACTATTCCGCCACCGACCGTTGTTGTGGCCAGGGTCATGCCGCTTGGCGATTCGATCACTGCATCCAGTGTCGGGCTACCGAGTTATCGGTATTTTTTGTGGCACCTGGCGGTCAATAACGGCTACCGCATCAACTTTGTTGGCTCGCTCCGCGGCGTGCTGCGCGGACCTCCTGCCAATGCAGATTTCGACATGGATCACGAAGGGCATGGAGGATTAACCGCCGATGAATTCCTGCCAGGGATTGATCAGTGGGCGACCGATTCCTCACCGGATATCGTCTTGCTCCATATTGGGACTAACGATCTATATCAGCGGCAAGGGGTGCAAAGCACGATCAATAATATTGGCTCGATTATCGACCGGCTCAGAACCGTCAATCCGAACATACGAATCCTCGTCGCCCAGCTGATCGCCTCTTCAAATCCGCGTCACAAAGACATTCCGGCGCTGAATGCACAATTGCCTGCATTGGTTGCCGCCAAAAATCGCGTGACATCACCCGTTGTGCTAGTGGATCAATTTACCGGTTTTGATCCCACAACCATGGCGACGACGGATGGATTTCACCCCAACGCGATTGGTGAGTCTCGGATGGCCGACCGATGGTTTGAGAAATTAGCGCCGATGCTCGATGCCTTTCCTTAATGATGGTTGTTTGAGTTTTTCGCACCCAAACCATAAACTGGCGGACGCGCTGGTGAGCGACAGGGCGTTGCTCAAGACCATGATGGCCAGTGCGGCCACACCTAAGCCAATCAGGAAGGTGTTGATGGAGTCGAACTACCACGCGGTATAGAGTTGGTGCAATCGCGGATTCGTCTGGATCAGATCAGGGTTTCCCACCACGGCCATGAATGGCAGGATCGACGTCACACCGCGCATCGACCAATCCGGTAAGAATCTCAGCCCAAGCAGCCTATATGAGAGACACCGCTCTTTAGGATTCAACAAGGCTTGAAGCCTCGTAACGAGTCGCCACATGAGAGGTCCTTTATAAGATTACATGAGCCGAGGCCAACCCATTGCTTTGATGATTGCTGCTTCGTTTGTACCTCCAGCCAGTGAGAGCTCGTGCCCCGAGCGCAAGAACGAGAGACGCGTCCTATAGCATCTGCAATTTTCGTCTGAGATGTGAGAAATGAGACGAAGCTATGCCGGAGGAGGACGAAAGGCTGAAGTCTCAAAGATCCGATGGTGGGGCGATGGGCCAGGCATCTTGTAGATAAGAGGACAATTGGTTGATCCTAGCTCTGGCGTTACGGGCGAAATCGAGCTTCACAGCCAGGTTCCATTGAGGTATCAGCTGTGAGCATCGTGGTTGGCGTGAGCGGCGACTCCAGTATCTCCGCCATCACGCCAAAATAAATGAGGAGGAGCAACAACGCAAAACCGGCTCACCAAAGCGAAGAGAGAAAAACATTTCTTCCGTGCTGAAGCATGAAAAACACTACTTTATTTCGATGTCAGGGGTCGATGAGCACGCGCCTAATGAGAAGCAAGTGTCTCGCCGCTGGAAATAGAGCGGCAACTGCCCAACACGTCCCCGAGCAATCATTCGCTGCTGAAGAGGTTTCAGGTCCTTATGTTTGTGAGCAATTCCGCATCTTTCTTTGAATCCACAGCCCGTTCCCATGTACGTGATGGCAGCAGCAGACTTCCTTCAGCAGGTCTACGTGTCCGCTTCAAAGCCTTCGTAAATCGTTTCCAGACCATTTTTGTGCTGATAAGAGCCAGCACCAGGGGGAAGCCCGCAAGCATTGTCACCACGCCGAGAAAAAAACACCTGTTCGTTTTGCGGGACCTCTTAAGAACCGATGGTAAAAAGCCCTGGAGAAGTTTGTTGATCGTTCCTCGATGTCGCCTTTCCACGGTTGCAATGCGTGCTCGTGCGGTCTATGCCTCTTTGCATGGAAGCCAGGGATTCGTACGGTCAATGCTGACTTCACTGTAGAAGATTTGGATGGCCGCTTGATGTCAAGGGTGTCCAACAGGCGGAGAGTCTCTGACCTGTGAGGGTGACGGCTGGAGCCCTGGTAAAGTTTCAATTGCATGAGCTAAGGCATTTCGACATACCTGTTCACGTGTCGCGCATCGATGAAATTCTTCCTGCCGAGCTAAAACCTTTCACGAGCAGCCAAGCTGGTAGAGATATACTTTGAATCTGAATTACATGCAATCCGATTCCCACGGTCGTCTCACAAATTACGCTTAATTGGTCAAATCCGACTCACTTATAGTTACTTATAATGAACATCATGGAACTATCGCTGCAGTCGTGAGGGCCGCGCAACACCTGGCGATGGATGCCGCAAGATATACGAGTGATCCTTGTCGTACAAGGTTCACAGAATATTCAAGGATAGGTGTATAGTCGATTCGCTGACCTTGTTACGTGAGCATCTCGAAAACTTTGGCTACTTGTGTAGAGCCATAAAGGCAGCGCTAAGGTGGAGAGCGTTGATGCATGAGAATTACTGCTGAATTTTACGTTTCCTACCAATGGCGGCCATGATCTTCGTCAGCGTATGATGACCCAGCTCTCGGCGAAGGTTCGTAGGCATTCTTGTTAGGCGAGTCGGTCTAAGATATCCGGTAGCGCTTGCCCATACGCTGGTGGTCGATAGCGGCTCTTGCGTCCAGAATCTCGTTGGAACGCGTGATGAACAACCCCCCGTCAGATCCGGCCAGGTGATGGTGCATCAAGTCGCAGATGATGGCGGTTATGGTCGCCCGGAAGGCCTGTAGGTCGGCTTCTTTTCGGCGTCGGCGAGAGTAATACCTCTCGTAATTTTGGACCTACCGGATTACGTCTTCGACGACAGCTCTGGCCCGGTCGCTCTTGGGTAGGCGCCAGGGGTTAAAGGACGGTCATTGAGGGGTTCGTCTCGCTGTTCACTCGGGTCTGTTAAAGCTTGTTCATGCGGTACCCTGCTCAGGAGAGCCACAATACCGCCACCCCGTTAGTGCATCGGGTCTACCACTCGACGACTGGACCAGCCGAACTACATGAAGCTGGGAAAGGAATTGGCCTAATCAAGAGAACTGGAAATAGTTCTTCCCCGCCTCTCGCATCATTTCTCTGCGCCTTGCTTAAGGAACGAGTCATACCCCAGTCCACTGCTACAGGCCTTCTCTGCGTTGCATGGATACTCTCGTGCGTGCTCGTTATTGACGGCGATTTTCATCCGTTCTTTCCATTGATCACAATTCTCTTCGTTCTGCGCATCGAAGAGTTCCTCTCGTGCAGCATAAACGCGAGGCAGGGCTTCAGATAACGCGTCACGTAATCCGCAGTTCAATTCTTCTAATTCTAAATCACCGGTCTCCGTTAATTTGAAATGCATGGCCAATGAAGCGTCTTTGAGGGGGATCAATTGAGCGTCGTATGGATCGCCGACTTAGTCCAGAATGCGATAAGCAAGTGGCGCTGATTGTGCCGCAACAAATGAGACATCACCATTCGCCCAACGTGCTGAAAATGTTTTCATACGATTCCTCCGGACTACTAACCAGATTAGTTGTAAATTGAGTTAACAGCGCTGCAGGTGAAAAGGTAACAGGGCATCACTGTCTCTATTATTACCCACAAGCACGGTGCGTTACTCAATCAGGAGCTTCTAGAAGCCAAAACACGATTGAAGAAGTTAGCTCACAGGGGACTGAACGCTTTTGCGAGCTAAAATCCTCCATATCGTCCGAGAACTCAGGCCCACTTCCCGTGCGATGTCTCCAGACAATTTGGCTTCTTTCTGCACCCGGTGCCCGAACTGTTTCTTTGATCTGTAGGTGGGGCCTTCTAGAATTGTTGCGGCTGCAACCTCCCGAACTCGTCTGTTTCCTTCCCGTAAGTGAGGAGGAATCAACAAACGAAATCCTCAAGATATCCTGCTGAATTGCTTGAATGATGTGTTTAGATTGCAGATGCGGGGACAGCGTAGCAGGGATTTTCAATCTCTCGCGTTTCCACCACAGTGAAGGCACTACCGCATTCGGAGAGTGCGCCTAGCTGCATCGATGTACTCCATGTGATCCAATTCGAGCCGTTGCGGACTGTACCGCACAATGCATCCATGCCCAGCGTCAGGACCGACATAGATTGCTCCAATTCCTGGCGCACGAAGATAGAAGAACTTGGAAATCTCTAGCTCGAAATGCTTAGCGCGGAATAGCATGGCGACCGTGTATACCAAAGTTAGCCTATCGGCGTCCAGACTCCGCATCCGGTCCGTACCGTTTGTCTGATCTGCAGCTCGGACTTAACTGACAATCTCCATTGGTGTCCGTTGCTATGTCAGAACTGTTTCTTTGTTCTGTAGGTCCGACCTTCTGGAATCTTAACCCTTCCGTTGGATTGTTCGCTTAAACAAACCTCAGACAAGCGACATAACGAAGTGTTGCGAGCAGGAGACATGCAGCGGAGTCATTTGCTGGGACCATCGCGCCGTTGATCCGCGTATTTCAACAGCAAGGGTTGTCGCTGAGGGCCACTGCTGAGGCGCTTAATAGGCAAGGTGTGCCGACGTATCGAGGCGGTGAGTGGAGGGCATCGCAGCTGTGCCGTATGGTCGCACGGCTTACCAACGCGGCTTAGAATTGCCGTAGCTGTCTCCGTAGGTGTCTCGCTGCTGTCTCTGTGCGGATATCTCCCTTGTCTTGCATGGCCAGAATGTTTTCTGAGATGCCGATATCGAGTTCTCGTTCAGCTTTCATCATGCCTCCTCATCCATCAGAATCCTCAAATCCTGCTGGGCTGCGCAAGCGTCAGGCAGCGGCCATGCGAGCGAGAAGTATTTAGGAAGGTCCCTCAGCACCCTCTAACTACTAGCTTGAGATTAATACGGTGAAGGCAGCGGTTTGCGAAGGATACGGCGCGTCAGCTTGTCAGATCATTGGCAACACAGCAGCACATTTGCACGTAGATACGCCGAGATACGTCCCTCCCATGGATCTGAGACCTCTCTGCTATACTCACAGGATAGTTTGAGGCGGGAAGTGATGGAGCAGATCAGCCAGGCCATTGTCGAGGGGGATTCGGGAGGGATCGTCGGATCCATGGACCCCGAAGTCCTTTCTGTGGGGAGGGACATGGAGGCAACTCATAACGGGCGAAAGATTGAAACCAAGGTAGTATCGGGAAAGTTGGACGCTTGGCTGATGGAAATATTGGTATGGCCGGTGGCCATCAACGAGGCTGATATCCCGAAATCCATCTATCGGGGACTCACTGGAAAATTGGAAGAGGATGCGCACGCGTCTGCCATGGAGTATGCAAAGGAGTGGATCGATAGCCACTGAGAACCCAGCCCTCAGGAACGCGATGGAACGAATGATGACGTGACAGTGATGTCGACTCTCTACCGATGAGTGCTTCCACTCCGAGGAAACCATGAGCAGTGATCAAGAGCACATCGCTCAGAAAAAGATTCAAGTCATACGAGACAGTCTCGAACGTGTGTTTCAAGACGTGAAATTTCGGAGTGACACCAGGCCGATGTTTGTATTTAAGAACGACAAGCACGGTCAATCGTGGCAACTTGTTTTCAATCAGGATTTTCTACAAGACCGTTGTTTCGTCGAAAAGCTTCAGCCATACGTACAAGACAAAGTCATTCCCGTGCTTCTTCGCAATCCCGGCAAACGAGTTCAGATTTCCAAGTATGGGGATATCACCGTCGAAGAGAAACAGCCTGTGTAGGCAAGGCATCGGAGGACTTCGATGATTGAAACGTCAAAATACTGCGGAAAATGCGAGAAGCAACTGACTCTAGCCACAGCACAATCTGAAAAGGAACAACAATTCTTAAAGGCTCATCGGTTCCTCAGAGGGTCCGTAAGAGGCGGACCTATCACTCAACGGGGAACATGTGAAAAATGCAAGCTGGTCTCCAGGGTGACCTCATACTATATATGAGGGTAACTCAGCGAGATTGGTATTCAAGTCTTCCATCATTCACAGCAGTAGTGAACCCCCGGCGCACAGCGACACTCCCACTTGAAAGTAGTAACCGTCGAAACCTGTGTCATAGGTTCGCGGCAGTCCGGGCATGGGACCCCACTGTCTTCCATCGTACGCGCCTTATTAAACTGCAGGCGTACTCTCTTTTTCCGTGTGATAACTTGCTTCTCCGTAGATGATTTCTTCATTCCAGTATCCTCCTAGATTTCGCGAAGACAATCGAATATCCGAAAGGAAACTACCGAAGCGATAGATATCGGCATCTATTCACGGTCTTTCCTCCAATTCATACTATATACTATAACTGGTATTTATAGTGAGCTAATATAACTATATGTAGATTATAGGCTGATAAAATGTACCGACCTCATAGCTTGAATGTTCCGGTCTCCGATCACGGCAGCAATACACAAAGTTTCTTAAAGGAAAAGTTGGACTTCGACCAGACGGGTCTACCTCAGCCCGAACGTAAACAAGCCGAAACCAATGCCATGATTTTCACGCTCGCAATTTAGGGCAAGCAGTGCATAAAATTTCAGCTTGGTATGTAAGTCTTTGTCGGTGGTACACAATTTCCGGCCAGTGTGGTACACATTTGCCGTTTCAGTGAAACGCTCCGATAGCCTAATCAAAGACTTCTGAGGCACTGGGGTCGAAGGTCTCACCCGGTCTCCGGCACCACTCGATGTGCCTCAGGGATCAGTTAGCGATGAACGTATAGAGGGATGCATGAATACAAAAGGAATCGTGATGGCGGTTGCCGGGGTGACTCTCTTTCTTGGTGCCATTGGAATTGGGGCGTGGGTAATGACGGCGCCGTTGGAAGCGGGAGAAGCAGAAACGAAACGGTGTAATGAATATGTGGTTGAGTTGGATCAGGTGAATAAGTACAAGTGGTTTTGGACGCCTTATCATCAGCGCATGGCGTTCAACACCTGCATCACCAAGAAAATAGGCCAGTAGAAGTAGGCGTACCCATCTCGTTCTCAGACTCAGCGATTGATCATTGCCTTCTGCAAGGGTGGCGCATATCTTCCGCTCGTGCCGGGTCTTCTACGATTCTCATTGCGTTCACCCTTCTTCAGCTGTGGAGTGCGGCGCCATTGTGCGCTGAATGGGTGCTCGTCGATCGGAACGACCAGGCGAAACTCTATGTTGATCCGGGGAGCATCAGCCGGAACGGTGACGTGGTCAGCGTCTGGGTATTGGATGATCTCAAGTCGGCCCAGACCAGAGGGTTGAGCACGTTCTTATCGACTCGCGTTCAGGAAGAACACGATTGTTTAAAAAAACGCTTTCGCCTTGTGGCTGCTGAGCGGTTTGCCGGAAACATGGGGACTGGGAACTCAATTTATAAGAAGTCAGGTGAGTCACACTGGGCGCCCATCCCACGTGAGAGCATGGCGCAATCGGTGTGGAAATTTGTGTGTGGGAAAAAGTGATGGTGAAGTAAACAGTACATAGAGAAGCATCGCAGAAATTAGGCAGACGGCTGTTCCCGCCCACACTTCCAGCAGATGCTAAATTGACCCTCGTGGCGCTCGCCGCATCCCGGACAAGTCCAGTAGTCTTGGTTTGAGGGCATCAACACCAGACCCTTCCTCAAGTAATCGCTGTGCTCGATCATACTCCTCGTCTTGGATCACCCACAGTTCCGGGTACACTTCAGTAAATGGAATCTCTCCGGCAAGACTAGAAGACCGCTGGTTCTTGATCATGCAGCGGATGCCGGCCTGCTCAAGATGCTCCTTGCGCATCTCGACTTCGATCAGGTTCTGAGACACGAAGATCTTCTTCATTGAGAATAAAGCCTCATATGGACTCGCTTCATCACGTATCACTGTCGCGACCGAAGCACAGGAATGCGTAGACCATGACCACAGCAAATCGCCAGATTGGGGCGACTGTTGCCGATTGTATGGCACTTGAGAGCCCTTGGTCCACGGCGTTACGAGGCGACTGGAGGAGGGTGGAGTGAGCTCGATCACGGATGCGCCAGGCGCCAGTTTTGGCTGACGCTCTCCATTTTTCTATTCATCGACCGCACAACGTCACTTCTTAAAGATCAGTCTCGGCTCCGTCATGTTGCCCATCGAGACGGCCACCAACTCCCATCCGCCGGACCCATAGTCGTTCAGTTTGGTTTGCATGTTCTGGGTGTCGGGAAGCACTTCGACGATTTCATACTGAAACCGTTTGGTCTCCTGCGCTTTTGCTGCGAACGGTTGGCCAAGAAGAAGGACAAGCCCGAGGGCGCCCAGGCTCATGACCGCTATGGTCCACGCGACTGAAATGCGTATGGTCAACATATGTCACCTCGTTGTGTTTGGAATTAGGGATGTGCCACGCGCCAGTTTTTGCCGACGCCGAGATCGACTTTGAGTGGCACCGACAAGCCCAACTGTTTGCCGACGTCTTCCATCTCATGTTTCACCAGCCGTTTCGTTTCTTCCAGATCATGATCAGGTACTTCGAAGATCAGTTCGTCGTGGACTTGGAGGATCATCTTCACGAGCGGCAGCTCATCGTGAAGTTTCTTGTGGACGTTGATCATGGCGACTTTGATCAAGTCCGCAGCGCTACCTTGGATGGGGCTGTTGACTGCCATGCGTTCGCCGATGCCTCGTTGTATCGGATCGTTACTTTGGAGCTCAGGAATCGGCCTGCGGCGGCCAAGAATTGTGGTGGTGTAGCCCTTCTCCCGTCCTTCGGCGATGTTCCGATCCATCAGCGCCCGCACGGCGGGAAATCGCTCAAAGAAGGTTTCGATGTATTTTTTTGCTTCGGCCTGGGGCACGCTCAGGTTTTGAGAGAGACCGAACGGGCTGATGCCGTAGACGATGCCGAAGACGACGGTCTTGGCCGCGCGGCGCATGTCCCTGGTGATCTGGTTGGAGGGGAGGCTGAAAATTTCCATGGCCGTGGCCATGTGGATGTCTTCTTCTTTCGCAAAGACGGTCAGCAAACGGGGATCTTGCGACAGATGGGCAAGAATACGCGGCTCGATCTGGCTATAGTCGGCGCACAGCAATTCATGACTTTTGGGGACGATGAACGCTTCACGGATGCGCAGGCCGTAATCGCCTTTCACGGGGATGTTTTGGAGGTTGGGATCGGTGGACGAGAGCCGTCCCGTTGCGGCGACGGTCTGATTCAACGAGGTGTGGAGACGTTTCGTTTCCGAATGCACCAACTCCGGCAGGGCATCGACATAGGTCGACTTGAGTTTGCTGAGGCTTCGGTAATTGAGAATCTGTGCCGGTAACTCATGTTGCGCCGCAAGCTGTGTCAGCGTATCTTCATCGGTGGAATAACCGGTCTTGGTTTTTCGGAGCGGCTTCAAACCGAGCTTTTCGAAGAGAACTGTCGCAAGCTGTTTCGGTGAATTGATGTTGAATTCCCCGCCCGCCAACGCGGCAATGCTCGTCATCATCCGGTCGAGCTCCCGTTCAAGCTCCTTGCTCAGTTCGTGCAGGCCTTCCACATCGAGTAAGAACCCATTCCGTTCGATGTCTGCCAGGACGGCGACGAGTGGCATTTCGACTTCCTGGAACAGTTTGAGACTCCCCTGATCTCGCAGCCGATCGAACATCACCGGCATGAGTTTGGCGACGACTGCCGAACGCTCCGCGATTCGCTCTTGTGACGCAGTTTCAACCTGGAACAACGATGTCGGTGGTGAGGAATCAGTCACCTGGACGCCGATCCGATGGTCGAGCAATTCGAGAGCCAGGGTATCAAGCTGATGGTCTCGTCGGTTGGGGTTCAGGAGATAGTCTGCAATCATCGTGTCGAAATACGGCCCGGCGAGCGTGACGCCGATTTTATGAAACACGATAAGCGTCAGTTTCAAGTCATGCACGGCCTTCAGGCGAGTGGACTCGTGAAAGAGCGTGATGATCGGCCGCATGTATGCATGCACATCAAGCGGAATGAAGACAGTTTTGTCTTCAGACGACAGCGCGATGCCCTGCACGTCGGCTCGTATGCCGGGTGGGCCTGAGAGAAGACATTGGACGGCAATGGTCTGACTCGTATTCAACCCTGCGACAAAGGCTTGCGCCGCCGCCTCGCTTTCGATGGTTTCCACGGAAGCCTGATGGATCGAAGCCTGTGGAGAGGTAGGGTGGATGGATTTCAGCAGCGTCGTGAATTCCAACTCTCGGAGCAGCTCGGCGAGCCGGTCGTCGTGCGGTGGCTTGGTCTGTAGAGCATCGACATCGAATTTGACGGGACAATCGGTTTGGATCGTCGCGAGGCGGCGGCTCAGTCTGGCGTTGTCGGCCTGCTCGATCAACATCGTTTTGGTCCGGACCGGCGTCACTTCCTCCACTCGTTGGAGCAGCTCCTCGATCGTCCTGAATTGCCCGATCAGCTTCGTCGCAGTTTTTTCCCCGATGCCTTTCACGCCGGGAATGTTGTCGACGGTATCCCCCATGAGGCCCATGATTTCAGGGACGCGCACCGGCTCAACGCCAAATCGTTCGCGGCATTCCTGCTCGCCGATCCATTTATCCTTGACCGGATCATAAATCCTCACATGGGGTGTGAGCAGCTGGAACATATCCTTGTCGCTTGTCACGATAGCCACGTCACACTCGGTCTCTTCCGCTTTCCGAGCCAGTGTGCCGATAAGATCGTCGGCCTCGTACCCGGCCAGTCGGAGGGCGGGAATCGCCAGCGCTTCTACGATACGGTGAATGTAAGGCACCTGCGCGCTCATGGCGTCTGGCATAGCGGGGCGCTGAGCCTTGTACGCGTGATATTCTTCATGCCGTTGGGTGGGCCCCTTTTCATCGAAGACGACAGCGAGGGCATCCGGTCGATGTTCGCGCATGATCTTGAGGAGCATGGTGGTAAATCCGTAGACGGCGTTGGTCTGAAAACCTTTCGAATTCGACAACGGCGGTAAGGCAAAGAAAGCTCGATAGATGTAGGCACTGCCATCGATCAAGTAGAGGGTCTTCCGACTGGCTTTTGAGTCAGACATATCTGCAGCCTATCACTATGGACTCTCGACGGTCAGCATCAATTGCGTGTTGCTCTGGGCACCGAGGGTAAAAGACGGGGGATCGAGCGTCACGGATTCGGCGCTATCGTGAGCGGCGGCTTTCCAAACTTCTGGCGCATGCTGTTAATGGTGTTCAGAACAGCGGGCTGTCCGATCATCTTGGCTTCCAATCTCCGCTTGCCGGGAAAGTCCAGCATGGTCACTCCGATCAACATCGTCAAAATGCCCTGTCCCGGCAAGAACAACATTAAGAAACCCGCGAACAAAAAGATGGCTCCGACGACGTTCTTGACGAGATAGCCGAGCAATCGAAGCACCGGGTGTTGGTGTTCCATCCAACGCCGCGGCACACGGACGTCGAAGAAATCCGTCGGAAGGCGGACGAGGATGAACGGGATCGCAATCAATGATCCGACGAAGAAAACAACCGAGAGAACCGTCAGGGTCACCAAGGTTTCCGCCGAGACATACTGCTGAACCGCCGAAAGAAGCCAATCCATCGGTCGGCATCCTAGCATGGGCTTTTACGCCTCTCAAGGCGAAGGACGTTCTAGCCCCATAGTTTACGCAAATCGAACTTGGTGACTATAATCACCTCGCATGGAGCCTCGTCAGAGAACGTCCCAGCTGTGTTCAATCGTTTTATGGCTCCTGTTCATCATGATGTCGGCGGCCTGGTACCTTGTACTTGTCTCTACCGCACGAGGGTCTGCCGAGGAGCTTCACATTGAGGTCATCAGAAAGGGCGCAGGCAAGCAGGTTGTGATCTCACAGGGCTCTAAAGAATGGTTCATGCTGATTGACGTAACTCCAGAAAATGCCGTTATTCTCAAGCAAGAAAAAGATCATGACCGATTTCTCATCGATGAAAGCGAAACGCATGATCGACCGATGACTCCCGATGAGGTAGATGCCGCGATTACGGACTACATCAACAGCGTGAAAACCCGCACGCAAGAGAAGTAAGACTGTCGGCCAGCTCCTGCGCTTCACGAGATACGCTTCACGTTTAACGACTTCTGGTGACTCCGACTCGATCGCACAACTCGGTCAACTTGCATACACTGCACAACGGCGAGACCGGAAGGCACAGGTTCTGACCATAGGGGACGAGGAGATCGTTATAGATGATCCAGTATTGCTTTGGGAGCTTGCGTCGAAGGGCCTGTTCAGATTCTTCCGGCGTTTTTGTGTTGATGTAACCCCATCGATTGCTGATCCGATGGACATGAATATCGACGCAGATCCCCGGTTTGCCGTATCCAATGGTCACCACCAGGTTGGCCGTTTTTCGCCCGACCCCTGGCAAGGTGACCAATTCATCGATGGAGTCCGGGACTACCCCGCCATACTCATCGATCAGTCGGCGGCAGATTTGGTGAATGGCTTTGGCCTTCGTCCGATAAAAGCCGACGGGATAGATTATTCGTTCAAGTTTCTTCAACGGCAATTCCAATATGCTTGCCGGTGTACGAGCCAAGGCGAAAAGTCGGTCGCCCGCTTCCCTTGTCGTCTTATCTTTGGTTCGCAAACTGAGGAGAGTGGAAATGAGGATGAGAAAGGGATTGCGGTCCGATTCCTTGGCTACGACCCCTACGACCGGTTCTTGCCAATGGCCAATCTCCCGCTTAACGATGCGGATGGCGGCATGGATTTGCTCCTGACGCATCGGGTATGGTCGTGAACGAGGAACTGGTAAGGCGAGGAAGAGACTGAACGGTGTGTCTACTCAGGCTTCCGTTTTGACAGCCACTTCTGACGGCGCCGTTGAGCTTCTCGTTGCTTCGCTTTCTTCCGCACGCTAGGCTTCTCGTAGAAACGGCGGCGCTTCAGCTCACGGAACAGACCTTCTCCCGCGAGCTTTTTCTTGGCAACCT
>CAZPNQ010000057.1:12183-23038 GCA_964587955.1 uncultured Nitrospira sp. | reverse complement strand
GAAGGCGAACACGAGGAAGAAGACTCGGAGCTCGCGCGCGTGATCCGCTATGCGAACCGAGTACCGCTACTGTACCAGCAATCGGCCTGTTCGACGTTCAAGGCTGTTCTGAGCACAAGCTGGAAAAACTACGGCTTGACGCAGTCGCGGGGGGCGTTGCCGGGTGGGCCGATGGTGATCTTCGTCCATATGGCTTCGGTCTGGGTGCCCTTTACGAG
The DNA here is from genome assembly GCA_964587955.1 of uncultured Nitrospira sp. GTDB lineage: Bacteria > Nitrospirota > Nitrospiria > Nitrospirales > Nitrospiraceae > Nitrospira_D. Next base: position 22,820 of record CAZPNQ010000057.1, on the reverse strand, counting down.
CGAATCCAAGGAAGCGATCGCCGACTACGATGAGATTCAAAAGGAAATCACCCTGGCGCTTCGCGAGTGCGGCAGGCGGTTGGGCCTCTTCGTTCGTCGGCGCGAACGGGCAGCCAGCGAATATCGACGTCGGAACATCTTCGAGCTGTATATCGAAGAAGTTGTGGATGCCTGTAACCGGCTCAAGGGAGGCAAGCTGCCGAAAGAAAAACTGAAAGAGCAGTTGCAGAAGATTGCGTCTTCTCGGACCGGAGGGCAAAGAACCGACGAGAGGCTGGGCAAGACCGGCGCAGGACCTGAAGGCCTGCCTCACTCCATCATCGTCACAGCGGAGGGAGTTCAAGGCGAGACCGAATTAGCCACTCAGGTTGAAGCCGATCAAGCGGCGGCCGCTCCGGCGGCAGAGCCGGATCTACTCGGTGAGACCCCATCAGTTGATGGCCCGGTTTCGAAAGAAAAAACCGGCAAGGAGAACCGCGCGAAAAAGTTGCCGAAGAAAGCAATCACGAAAGCGGATCAGATCACGCTTTTTGCTGGAAATCCCAATGTGAAGAACAAATCCGAGGGAAGGTCTCTCAAGCCGACGAAGACCGTGAAAGCGCGCAAACCCAAATAGGACATTATGACGACCAAGACGAAGAAGACGACCCTGGTCGAGAAGAAACTCATCAGCCTGGCGGATATCGTAATCCAGTCGGCTGAACGGGCCAAAGATCCGACGTTTCAAATCCCGATCCGTGCCCTCTCCAACGTGTCCTTCAATGAAAAGAAGGGCCTCATCGAGATGGGAAGCAAAAAGCAGGAGCGATCGTTTTTCAATGTGGGCATGGCGAAGAGATTCATGCAGACGGTGCTGGTCGCCGATGCCCTCTCCGAGTTGCAGCGGGCCGATCTCACCACCTCGCTTCGAGAAATTTACTACCGCACGAAACATACGATCAAAGATTCTCACGAAAATACCTTCGATGCGCAGGACGAATCCGATCCGGTCATTGAAGATCTAGAGGTCTCCCTCGCGACGCTTCGAGAAGAACTCCATGTCAGTGCAGAAAACAGAGGCAGTATCGTGGGGCCGGTAGTCTTCGGCGATGACGGCGATCGTGTCGATTGTTCGAAGCTGGGGAAAGGTGGGTATTCGGTGCCATCGATCGTGGAACCGGAGTACTTGGAGATTCGTCGCTGTACGGCGGATTTCGTGCTGCTCGTGGAAAAGGGCACGCAGTGGAACCGGTTGTCGGAGGACAAGTTTTGGCGACGCTATAACTGTATTCTCCTGACTGGAAACGGTCAGCCTCCTCGAGGTGTGCGGCGCTTAGCCTGCCGGCTGCACGAGGAACATCGGCTGCCGGTCTATGTGCTGGTTGATAACGATCCCTGGGGATACTACATCTATTCGGTCATCAAACAGGGCTCGATCAATTTGGCCTTCGAGAGTCAGCGGATGGCCATTCCCAAAGCCAAGTTCGTGGGCCTGTCGAGTGCCGATCCTGAGAACTATGAACTGCCGCGGAATGTCGGCATCAAGCTCAACGAGAAAGACATCACTCGCGCGAAAGAGTTGATGAACTATCAGTGGTTTCAGAAACCGGCCTGGCAGGCGGAGATCAAACGCATGCTGGCGAGTGGATTGAAGTACGAACTCGACGCGTTGGCCAATAAAGATTTCCAGTATCTCACCAAGAAATACCTCCCGAAAAAACTTCAAGAACGGGATTGGCTCGACTAGCCCGCCCACAGCAACGAAGCACCGGCGATGAAGAAATTGCCTGCCTGGACTGCCCCTCTTCGTGACTGGCAGCGGCGGGCTCTGTCGGCGGTCTGCACTCATCCGACGAAAGATTTTCTGGCGACGGCCACCCCTGCCGCGGGAAAGACGCGTTTTGCTCTGCGCGTCGCGCACGAGTTCATGGCGAAACAGGCTGCGGTTCGGGTACTGGTCGTCTGCCCGACGAATCACCTCCGCACGCAATGGTCGGATGCGGCGGGGAAGATCGGTTTGCAGCTCGATCCGACCCTGACCAACGAACAAGCGGCTGAAGCATCCGATTATCACGGCGCCGTGGTCACCTACCAGCAAGTCTGTTTGGCGCCGGCAAGTTTTCAGCGAGTCTGCAAGAGCAAAAAGACGTTGCTCATCTTCGACGAACTGCACCACGCAGGCGACGGCAAAAACTGGGGGAAGGCGCTGCGCTCGGCATTTGACACGGCAGTGTTCCGACTGATTCTTTCCGGCACGCCGTTTCGTTCAGACAACAATCCGATCCCGTTTATTCGATATGAACATGGAGAAAGTCGGGCAGATTTCGCCTATGGGTACACCGACGCGATTCGCGACAGCGTCTGCCGGCCGATCGTTTTTCCCAGTTACGAAGGTGAGTTGAGCTGGTTATCCGATGGCCGCGAGCATCAAGCGACGTTCGAAGACGGGTTGAAGTTCAATCGGCAGAGGGAACGATTGAAGACGGCGTTGCTTCAGGAGACTTGGCTCGGGCCGGTCATTACCGATGCTCATGCCCAACTAACCCGCCTTCGGAAGCAGGAACAACCGGATGCCGGTGGTTTGATCGTGTGCATGGATCAGGAGCACGCGCGATGGGTTGCGGCCCTGATCGGTCGTATTGTCGGCACCAAAGCCGAAGTGGCCGTGTCGGACGATCCGGCTGCTTCGCGCACGATTGAAGAATTCGCCGATCACAAAAAGCAGCAGTGGCTGGTCGCCGTCAACATGGTGAGCGAAGGCGTGGACATTCCGCGGCTTCGTGTCGGTGTCTATGGGACCAACGTGATTACGGAAATGTACTTCCGGCAGGTCGTCGGCCGATTCGTGCGAATGCAGGAGGGACTTCCCAAGCCGCAACGGGCGTGGTTGTACTTACCGAAAGATCCGGTCCTTGTGCACTACGCCAAGCAAATCAAGGCGGAACGCGATCATGTGTTGGAAGACATCATGCCGGCAGGGCAACGGGACCTCTTCGGCCGTGTGACTGTCTCCACCAATGAATACATGCCGCTGATGGCCGTGGCGAGAATGGATAGTCTGATCGGCGAAGACGAGACGCGGGGGGAGAGCGACGCGGCCGGCGTTTCCGAACCGGCTATCTCGCTCCATGAGCAGAAACAAGATCTACGGGATCTTCACCGATTGCTCGTCAGCGCCGTCGCCAGAAATAGCGGCATCGATCATCGAAAACTCAACGCGGAATTGATCGCGCGCACGGGGAGCCGTGTCGATCAGGCGACGACTGAACAGCTGCGGAAGCGGATTCAACTGTTAGAGCGTTGGAAGGAACGGGGGTACGACGGCAAACGGTGAGGCCGTTCGTCGCACTGCGCATCGCTTTCGTCGCTGAGGAATCTTGCAGCAATAACTGATGACTCAGTTCATTTTGCCGGTCGGCATGTCCCTGGTTTTTCCTTTCGACGGCGGCGTCATTGCACCGGTGGGCATTTCCCCTCGGACCTTGGAACTGCTTTTGCGAGTTCCCCGATTGGAGTTTGCCGAGCCACGAACTTTCTTGCCCGCTTTGTTCGTCATGACCGTGTTCCTTTCGCGCCGGGACGTGTGAGCAGTCATCGCGCGCACAGCCTCTTTCATACGTTTGCCGGCCATTTTTGCCTTCGCCTCCACTCCAGCATCGGATAAGCGTGTGGCCGCCCGGGCGGCGTGCTTCACCACGCCGACATCCTTATCGTCCAACAGCTTGCTCACGACGCGTGCGGTCTGAGGATCGTCAGGCAACATGGTTGCGGCATGCGCTGCGGCAACACGAATCAGCACCGCACGCGATTTCGATGCGTGAGCGATGATATCAGTGTCGCCCAACATGCCCGCGAGGGATACCGCCTTGGATGCCAGCGACACATCCGCGGACGCAGCAAGCTTGCGCAGATGGTGCGTCGCATCGGAAGCTTTCTCGACGAGAGCCATATAGTTCGGCTCGTCAACATCCAGCATTGCCTTCAGTTCTGCATAGCTGATCGCCATCGTTTGGTCTCCTTATTGGGACCGGCCCGGTTACCCAAGGTTCTGGGTGAACGGACTGTTGTCCATCGTTTGTGCTTCGCTCGCAATCAAATCAGGTGGCGGATTGGTAATGTTGTTGGTACCACCGTCCATCATCAGCCGATCGGTGGGTGTCACGTGGGCGAGTCCCAGGACATGGCCCACTTCATGGGCGAGCGTCCATTCGCTTGCGACCGAGGCCACAACCGCCGCCGGCCGGTTGGCGGGATGTGCGGCGCAGCCGTTAGAACCTGGATTCGTCGAGCGCACAAAATACACCACGACATCGTTGGCGCCTGCGCCTGCACGGTTGGCCATCAGTGTGGTTTGCTCGGCAGTGACCGTACCCATGTTACACGTACCGACATCCAGATCGTCCAGCAGCGGCAGGGTCAGGTTTTGATCGCTCACGCGGTGCACGCGGACGCCGGATGTTGCGTAGAGGTCAATCATGTTGTCGACCATGCGATCGATGGAAAAACGGGTCGGCTGGGTCAACACTTTCACATGCAGGCGTACCGTAGGCAAACGCTGTGTCCACCATTTGTGCCACATCGCATTGTCCATGCCGCGCGCGAACACATCGATTCGCCCGAGACTCCACGACACCACGGCCGGCGTATTATCGATCACGCCACCGAGCGATTCCCAGCCGCTCCAGCCGCCGTCGAACCACTTGTGCCACAGTGCATTGTCCGACCCCTTGACGAAGATGTCGAGCCGTCCAGGCCCCCACGAACTTGCGGTAGGCCCGGCAGTAAGCACACCGCCGAGCGACTCCCAGCCGCTCCAGCTGCCGTCGAACCACTTGTGCCATAAGGCGTTGTCCATGCCCCGCGCGAATACGTCGATGCGGCCGCGTTGCCAGGATACAGCGCCAGGTTCGTTGTCGATCACGCCACCGAGCGATTCCCAGCCGCTCCAGCCGCCATCGAACCACTTGTGCCACAACGCATTGTCAGAACCTTTCGCAAAGACATCGAGTCGGCCTGGTGCCCATGAACAGACCGTCGGCCCAGCCGTGATTGTGCCGCCCAACGATTCCCACCCGCTCCAGCTGCCGTCGAACCATTTGTGCCACAAGGCGTTGTCCATACCGCGTGCGAACACATCAATGCGTCCCGATGCCCATGATACCGCGCACGGCGAGCCATCGATGACACCACCGAGTGACTCCCACCCGCTCCAACTGCCGTCGAACCACTTGTGCCACAGTGCATTGTCGGACCCCTTGGCGAAGGTGTCGAGTCGCTCGCCTGCCCACGAACTCACTGCCGGTCCGGCGGTGATAATGCCACCGAGGGATTCCCAGTTGCTCCACGCCATGGTCAATCTCCTTAGTCCAGCCGAATTTGGTGTTGGTCGATGTCACCACGCTGAAGAGAAGAGCCGAGGCAGGAATGTCACCGCGGCATCGCCGTGTCTACTTCAAATGTAATGATTTGTCAAACAGCGAAGCTCGGCGTCAGGTGTGCTGTCGCCTCTTATCGTCGGATACTTACACCTTAGCTAGATACTCACCGATGTCGGTGGGGTCTTGCGCAGTGCCAACGAGGATTGATGCGGCGTCGGGAGCAGCTTTGGAAACGGATTCAAACAACTGGAGCGGTGGAAAGAACATGGCTATGATGAAAAACGGTGAACAAACCTGATGATGGAAGACTCGACACTAATCCTTTTTCATGAAGGCAAGGAGGGTAGCCGAATCGTTCAAGTCGACGCCATGACGAACGCCGTGCCCGGACACCGTCGTGAGCTTTAGCGGCTTTCTGATTCGTTTGCTGGTAGTTCGACGAGACAACGTCTGACGGAGCGCATCCTCGATGACGGCTGTCAACGATTTGCCGGTGTCGTGGGCCAATTGCTTGGCCGATTTGAGCAATTGGTCGTCCAGTCGAATCGTCGTGCGCATGCGTCAAAGCATATAGATGAAGCATAAATATATCAAATACGCATCTTTTCCTTATCCGAAAAACACCCAACTCGTTTGTCCCGTGGCGATCAGACGGCGAGAAGAAAGAACGGGGGCTTTGATGGAAAACAGTGAGGAAATCCCTGGTAGCTATTTGGTGGCAACTTCTTTCTCGCGAAGATGTTTGTCTAACATGAATGGTCCAAACGGGAGAAGAGACGCAAGGAAGGCATAAAATAAGAACCTATTGTCCCATTGATGCTTGATCCGTAACTTGGCCAACTGGCCGACATAAAGTAGGAATAAGATTCCGTGAATCGCTCCTACAACGGTCACGACTTTCGGCATCCCCATCAAGTATTTCATCGGCATCGCGACGAACAGCAACAGGAGAAATGAACTGCCTTCGGCCAAGGCAGTCATCCTGAACGCTCGTATCTGGCTCATCTGTATTGAGCTTCCTCTATTATGCATCTGAGACTCGGATTCTGTGGCTTTAGCAGCGGGCATTGTCATGAACGTCTGATCCTATGTCAATGAGGCTTTCCGGATAAGGTTCTCATGCTGGGGGTACTGACGAACGGATGAAAGCACGCTCAGCTTAAAGCTCACCAGCTGGCTCTTCCACTTCGGTCGTCGAACGACGGATTTCGTCCCTGTGTTGTAGCGCCCATTCATGCATCGCTGCCAGCACGGGCTCAAGTGATCTCCCGAGCGGTGTCAGTCGATACTCGACGCGCGGAGGAATCTCGCCGAAGTCTTCTCGCACTACCAAGCCGTCGGCTTCCATCTCTCTGAGTTGCTTTGCAAGCGTCCGATGGGTGATACCGGACAGGTCACGTTGGAGCTGATTGAACCGCCGTTTGTCTTGGAGCAGCCAGAAAATGACCATGACCTTCCAACGGCCAGAGATCACATCTAGCGTGATTTCAGTGGGGCAACTGACTTGTTTGGTCATGACCCGCCTCCGCAAGAAGCTTTGGCATAGGAAGTCACTCTTCGGCGAGGTGTCGCCAAAGAACCATCAAGAAGCGCGGTTGGCAAGCCATGAGGCTCCACGGTATCCTCGGAGACCGTACTTGAGAAGTGTGCGTACCGTGCTTAGTATTTTACACAGACGCGTCGGAGAATTCTCTCACGGCGCGAGTCCTCATTGTTTCGGCGAATGGGAGGTGTGAACATGAAGAAGATCGCACAGATCATGCGTGCCAATGGCCGCCACTGGGTCGGCGACGGCTTTCCCGTCCGCTCGCTCTTCTTCTATGGAGGCGATGCGCAGGCGATCAGCCCGTTCCTTCTCTTTGATTATGCCGGGCCACATGTCTTTGAGCCGGCAAGCAGCCCGCGTGGTGTCGGGGAGCACCCCCATCGAGGCTTTGAGACTGTCACCATCGTGTACGATGGCGAGGTGTCACATCGTGATTCGACGGGTGCAGGTGGCACGATCGGTCCCGGCGATGTGCAATGGATGACGGCCGCAGGCGGAATTATTCATGAGGAATTTCATTCCCAGGCCTACACCAAGACCGGTGGCCCGTTCCGGATGGTCCAGTTGTGGGTGAACTTGCCGGCAAAGGACAAAATGGCGTCTCCCGGCTACCAATCGATCACCAACGCCGACATTCCGGTGGTCGATCTTGCCAAGCGGGCCGGCCGCGTGCGCGTCATCGCAGGCAATTTCGCGGGCACGCGAGGCCCAGCGCGCACCTTCAGTCCGGTGAATGTCTGGGATGTGCGGCTCAACGGAGACGCCGACGTCGTGCTCGACATGCCTGAAGGTCATACGGCGATGATTGCGGCGTTGTCCGGCCATGTGACGATCAACGGCAACGAACAGGCAGGGGAGGCTGAGGTCATTCGCTTCGAGCGCAATGGCTCGCAGGTGAGAATTCATGCCGATAGCGACAGCCTATTGCTGGTGCTGACGGGTGATCCGATCAAAGAGCCGGTTGTCGGCCACGGCCCCTTTGTCATGAACAGCGAGGCCGAAATCCGCCAAGCCGTTGACGACTTCAACCGCGGCCGTTTCGGACAGGTCGTTCACTGAATCGAGCCGCGTCGCTCAACCGCGCGGCGCGGCGGTTCGGTCAAATCATTCACTATGGATCATCATCCATGACCACCCAGACCGAAAAGGACAAAATGCTGGCAGGGGAACTCTACCGCTCGGCGGATAAGGAGTTGACGGCGGACCGTCGCCGTGTGCAAACACTACTTGCCCGATACAATGCAATCTCAGACGGCGATCCCAATTTCCTCATCTCACTGTTGCGCGAGTTCATGGGGGCGGTCGGTGACGGAACGACCGTCATGCCGCTCTTCACGTGCGACTATGGCTACAACATTCGCCTCGGAACTAACGTCTTCATCAATTATCATTGCGTCTTCCTTGACTGCGCGCCGATCGAGATCGGCCACGATGTGCAGATCGGTCCCGCGGTGCAGCTGTATACAGCGCAACATCCGCTCGATCCAGTCGTGCGTCGCTCCGGCCTGGAGTCTGCGAAGCCGATCCAAATCGGCGACGACGTCTGGATCGGTGGCGGAGCCGTGGTGCTTCCGGGGGTGACTATTGGAGCTCGTAGTGTGGTGGGGGCGGGAGCCGTGGTGGTGCGTGACGTTCCATCGGACACCGTTGTGGTTGGCAACCCGGCTCGCGTGGTACGCACGTTGCCATAATGTATGGGGAGTAAGAGAGGAAAATTTTTCCAAGACTGCCGATAGCGATTCCCCCTGTATTTGGACTATCGGTTTCGAAACGGAGTAATTTCTATTTCTGCCAGCACGCCGCGATGGTCAGACGGCCACAGAACGGTTCCGATCTTCCTCAGTTTTACGATTCCGACATGAAGATGTGAACAAGGGAAACCGAAGTGTGCTCGTCATTTCTTCGGCAGTAGTTGTCTTCATGACGCGATTGCGCAGCGTACGAGCCGCAGGCATTGTCAGGACATGTGTGAGGCTTGTCTTAATTAGAGTCTCAAGCTGGCTGGTGCTCACGAGGGATTGAGCTCGATGTGTCAGAAGCAGCCATCTTGAGTGAATCAAATTAGATTCAGGGTGTATCGCTTTAGGTTCGCTGCTGGCCCATTGTTTTCATCTCAACTAATAGAAATGCTGTAGAAGAGCAAATGCAGCATCGGCGCGACAGACCTGTAGTCTCAGGCAGTTTTCTGAGCGCTCACGTCGCAGTTGCCGTCAGCGGTCTAAACCTTGCCTCTAGGAGCAAAGCAAGAGGGCATCACTTAGAAGCTTTCGCGTCAGGGCGAACGGGTTTGTGATGAGTTCCATGGGAGACCTCTTTGCAACTTGTCTTCGAGATATGAGTCGTAGCCTGTCGGGAACGTGATCTTTCTGTAAACACAAAGCCAAGTGCTTTTGTAGACGAAAATGCTCGTCACATTGCAAGGAAAAGGAGAAGCACATGAAGAAAATTGTAACACCATACATTGTGAATGGGATCGCCTTCTTAATAGGAATGGTGGTGCTTATCAGCATCACTCCGTCAGCCTGGGGGCAGGCGCCAGCCTTGCGCGCGGTCGTGTCGGCAGATGCCGCGCCAGAGGCCATGTCCTCCTTGTTCGCAGAACTTACCCGTGAAGAAAAGAAGATCTCTGTGCCAGGCGCGGCATGGCTTCAACTGAAATTCTCAGAGGTCCGCCTCGGCCCGGACGGCATACTAACGATCATCGATTCCTCAGGTGAGCGCCAGACGTTTTCGCAGGCAGGGATCGACGCATGGGGCAGGTTGAGTGCCGTGTTTAACGGATCGGAACTCCGGGTCAGCATAACTCCAGGACAGGGTGCGACGGAACCCGTCTCGGCGAAAGTCAAGGAGGTTATCATCGGCCTGCCTGCTTCCGTGGCCAGTGAAGCAGAAGTTGTGACACCGGAGTCCTTACGCGAACTCCTCGGTCCCGACATCAAGCGATTCATTCCCGACGACCTGCGTGAATTGCGGAAGGAAGGCATGTCGCTGCGAGAGGGCGTCAAGAACGAGGCGATATGCGGGGCGACCGATGACCGGGTCTCCTCGACTAATCCTCGCGTTGGCCGAATTATGCCGATAGGTTGCACCGGCTGGCTGATTGATGGCGGCGATCTTTTGACTGCCGGGCACTGCATCGGAGCGGCCACTCAGACGGTCGAATTTAACGTGCCTGCTTCGCGAGCCGATGGTACGACAGTCGCGCCACCGGTCCGCGACCAGTATCGTGTCATTGCAGGGTCGATTGTTAGTCAAAACACTGGAATAGGGAATGACTGGGCGGTGTTCCAAGTCTTACCCAACACACAGACTGGACTCATGCCAGCCGTTGCTCAAGGTGCGACCGTCCAATTATCTAATGCGGACAATCCGGCGCAAGTGCGGATCACCGGCTATGGCGTCGACGGACCAGCCCCAAACTTCGGTGCTCCTCCACCGCGCAATGCCCAGAACCAGACTCAGCAGACCCATGCTGGCGCACTGTCGCAAAACACCGGTGGGGCGTCTTCAGGCATCTTGCGATACAACCCTGATACACAGGGGGGCAACTCCGGCAGTCCCGTGATTGTCGAAGGGAGCAATCTCGCGATTGGGATCCATACTAACGGAGGATGTACTCCGAATGGAGGGACCAATGCTGGAACCAGCTTCCGCAACGCAGCACTTTGGACGGCGATCAGCACTTGGCGAATCACCAATAACGGCATTGGAGATTTTGCGGGCTGGGCGGCGAC
>CAZPNQ010000057.1:0-12083 GCA_964587955.1 uncultured Nitrospira sp. | reverse complement strand
GACGTATGGATGTGGCGTTGCTCCGGCGAAGTGCCGGCTGGGCAAGCATGCCCGTCGCCTTTGCCAACGCCGATGGCACTTGGCGAATCACCAATAACGGCATTGGAGATTTTGCGGGCTGGGCGGCGACCAGCGGAGTCCAGCCACTTACCGGCGACTTCAATGGCGATGGACGTATGGATGTGGCGTTGCTCCGGCGAAGTGCCGGCTGGGCAAGCATGCCCGTTGCCTTTACACGATAGGACATAGTGGACATGGGGACCGATTGCTGCGTGCCGATCGAGATCGGCCACGACGTGCAGATCGGTCCCGCGGTGCAGCTGTATACAGCGCAACATCCGCTCGATCCAGTCGTTCGTCGCTCCGGCCTGGAGTCTGCAAAGCCGATCCGGATCGGTCACGACGTCTGGATCGGTGGCGGAGCCGTGGTGGTGCCGGGAGTGACTATTGGAGCTCGTAGCGTCGTGGGAGCGGGAGCGGTAGTTGTACATGACGTGCCATCGGACACCGTCGTGGTGGGCAACCCGGCTCGCGTGGTACGCACGTTGCCCTGAAGTCGGAAGTCGCTGTGTAGTGTGGACTAGCGGATTCGAAGAGGAGTGATATCGATTTCTGCAAGGACGCCGCGATGGTCAGATGGCCACAGTGCCGCGCCGCTAGGAAGACGGTCGGGTTGGTCAAATGCCAGGCGGCTTGAACGCACGATCGGACCTTCGCCGTTTTTCCTATTCAGTAGGAAGATAAAATCCACCCGCCGATCGGCCGTAGATCGTTCGACGTGGATGTTCTGCCAGACCGTCCCTCCGGGTACTCCCGGGTTGGCAACACGGAAGACATCGATGAATCCCGGTTCTCTCCGCCATCCGGTGACGACCGAGGATTGTTCACCGGTATTCAAGTCGCCCATGAGAATAGCTTGCCCCTTTCCTCGATGCTGACGGAACAGTTCCCCGACTCGTTGAAGTTGGCATTCGTCGCCTTTCGAAGTATGAGCTGAAAAAACTTGGACGGGTCCCTCGGGGATGTCGATTTCGGCACGAAGCAGAATGCGAGGGTCGAGCCGATATTGGCAACGGGGCAGGTCATAGACTTCCGAAACAACGATTGGATACCGGCTCAAGATGGCCGGACCCTCTTTGAACCCTAAGACAGAGATGATCAGTCGATCCAAGGGACTAATGCCGAAGATACGTTCTGTCGCGGGGGCAAATACCAACTGATATCCCAGCGCATCGGCGATGTGCTGTGGCACGTTGCCGTGCGTCCGACTTATAGAAGCTTCTTGAAGGGCGATGATATCAGGCTGCAACCGCCGCAGTTCTTGAATGGTCATGTCGAGTCGGTCTTTGAGGTGCGTGCCGTTCTCGAAGAATCCTGACCAGGGACCATCGTGCAGTAGATTGTAGGTCAGGACACGGAGTTGAGAGGGCGGGGTGTGAGCCGCGTCTGATGCCGGCGCAGTCAGTGGGTAAGCGAGCCAAAAACCAATGACCAACAACAGCATGACGCCGTAGGAAGCACAAGGAGCAAAGGGTCTAACTGATAGGCGACTCAATGGAGACCTCATCGGTCATACTCAGCCGGGGAATTCCCGAGTAGGCAGAGAACAATATCATCCGATATGGTTAGGTTATGCGACCGTGGCTGTTCATTATACTACTCACGATATGTAGTTCGCCCGTGCTGGGGGCCGATATCACGCCGCCGTCCCCATCGCCCCCGCCATCAATACCAAAAGATCAATCGCCCGATAAATCGATTCCGGACAGTTCCCCTGGTACTCGTGATCCCGGCATGGTGAAACAGCCCGAAACGGTTCCACATCCGGATTCCGTGGTGACGCCGCCTGTCATTGATCACAAGATGGCTGTCGACCCGGAGGCTAAAACCAAAGAGGAGCGGCATCCAACGCTTCCTCCAGAAAAGAAGCCTACCGAAAAGAATCCCTCGATGAAGAAATGACGATGAATAGCCCGATCATTTCTGATGTACAAAGAGATATCAAGGACATGAAGGTTGCGGGTTGCCGTGTGCAACTCGTTTTCCGCGCAGTTGGACGTGAAGAATGGATGGTACAAGGCACTGTGACTTGTGGAGTCGAGGAACATGCCGCGGAGCAATCGTTCAGCACTGATGCTTATCCCACGCGCGATGAGGCTGAGCAAGAAGGGCTGAGACAAGCAACCGCTCTCTTGGGAAACAATGTCGATAGGAGCACCAGCAGCGGCCAACTACCTAACTCTGACCGAGGAGATTTACGGCATGCCAATGATCGGACAAATGATTCCGGAAGGGACGTATCAAACGTATCATCAGAATGAGATCCAATCGGCCACATTACAGAGCCATCGCGGGCATTGGTTGGTCTTGGTTTTCTATCCTGGTGACTTCACGTTCATCTGCCCGACGGAATTGGAGGATCTCGGGATGCTGTATCCCGAGTTTCGGAAGTTGGACGCTGACGTGTTGGGCATCAGCACCGATTCGGTGTATGTCCATAAGGCCTGGCGCGATACCTCTCACGCCGTAAAGAACTTGCCGTTTCCCTTGCTCGCTGATCCCGGAGGACGTCTGGCTCAGCGGCTTGACATATATCTCCCGCAGGACGGAGTGGCGCTCCGAGGCAGCTTCATCTTCGACCCAGACGGCAAACTGTGTGCGTATGAAGTGCACGATAATTCAGTCGGACGTAACATGGAAGAGCTGCTCCGCAAGGTACAAGCGGCAGCCTTCGTTCGTGAGAATGGGGGAATCGAAGTCTGTCCGGCGGGATGGAAGCCTGGTGAAAAGACACTTAAGCCAGGCCTCGATCTGGTTGGGAAAATCTGATGAGCGAGGATCTATGGACTTTAAATGTAAAAGATCGTTTGTCATTATTGTTGGGATGATGCTCATGGCAGCCATAGGTTGTGTGCCGAAGCAGACCAAAAATTCGTTGTCTCAGCATACTGGTGAAGCGGGAAGCACCATCGTTAGGACCGAGCCTCCTCACCATCACTATCCCAATACTGCCGGCAACATCGTGGCCCCGCCGGGAAATCCGGCCGGAAATCCTGCCGGGTCTCCGCCCATTATCAATGGAACGGAAAATTCCTCCGGTGGATGGCCCGCGGGGAGATAGACTCTTATATTCTCAACGCAACCAGCCGCGCACTCCCTTGCACCACCTTTTCCGCCGATGCTAAGATCGAATATCAAAGGCTGAGGTTCAGGTCCAGGTTGAGTCTATGAATAATCTCCTCCCGCACCGATCGGTACACTTAGCCTAAACCTTAGCCTTAATCTGATACAGACGATGCCGAATATCACCTTGCTTGTGTCACCAAGTTGTGGAGCCTGTCCATCTGCCAAAAGCTTGTGGAAACAGTTGCGAGTCAAGTACAGCTTTTCTTATCGTGAAGTGGATATCACAACGAAGGATGGCCAGGATCTTGCCGACCGGCATTCTGTCCGCGCCGTACCTGCAACGATCATCGACGGACGGTTGACCTTTGTCGGAGTGCCGAGCCGAGAGAGTGCGGAAAAGGCTCTTCAGCTAAAAATCAAACAGCGGGAAGGATAGAAGCGCAATGGAAGAAGAAGATTTTGAGCTGCCAGACCTTCCCCTGCTCGATAAGGGGCCGCCTCCTGATTGCCCGATCTGCGGCGATCCCATGTCGTTCATCGACGGCGATTGGGCCTGCGTCGACTGCAATGGAGAACTCTTGGGCCCGGAGACCGGCTAAGATGGTCATACGTCAAACACTAGGATAGAGTCCCCTCTTGCCTACACTGGTTGACTAATGACCGATGACCAGTGACTATTGACCTCATGTTGCGGGTTGTCACCGGTCGGTTTCATCCTGATCTTGAATCTGCTCTCGTCGATCATTTCACGCGTGTCAAGGCAGCCGATCCGCTTGCGCCCATCGCGATCTTCGTTCCATCCAAATCTTTAGCCGATCGCGTTCGCACCCTGCTTGCCGTCCAACATCGGCTGTCATTTCTGAACCTACACATATTGACCTTCCATCAATTGGCCCTGCGGCTGGCCGAAGAGGTATCCCAGGCTCATCGGCGGCCGAGGGTCGTCGACGAACTCTTCTTCGAACAATTGGTCCGTCACATTGTTCGCAGCAAGCTTTCCAGCCTGGCTCCGTTACAACGAATCGGACAATCCTCTGGGACGTGGGGGGCACTCTGGGCGACAATTCGCGATTTGAAGGATGCCGATGTCGACCCGGTACAAGCGTTACAAAGCCTCCACGAAGGCTATTTTGGCGAAGACGATCGGGAGTGGCTCGGCGCGCTCATTTCTCTCTACGCGTCAGTGAAGGAAGCGGGCAAGACGCTTGGTGTCGGGACACAAGACGATCTAGCTGAGTCGCTCATCCCATTTATCCCCATGGCCCCGTTCTTCCAGCCGTTGAGCAAAGTGTTTTATTACGGATTCTATGATCTGACGCAGGTGCAGTTGTCTTTCTTTGAAGCCGTCAGCCGAACGAAGGAGACGACGCTGTTTTTCCCGCTGGAGGATGATCGCGCCTATGGATTCGCCAAGCGTTTTTTCGATCGATACATCCGGCCGCAGGTAATGTCGGAAGAGGCGATGGTTAGATTGGAACAAGAACCGGCCATCACGTCCCTCTCTTCTGTCCAGCTTACCATGCAGAATATGATCGGGCCGGAAGAAGAATTGGCGACGACCTGCCGTGCGATCCTCGATCTTGTCGAAACGAACGGCTATCGATTCGCCGAGATCGGCGTCATCGCCCGTATGCTGGACCCCTACAGCGCGTATCTCCGGCTGATCTTCGATCGCCATCGAATTCCCTATCGCACGACCGCATCGCAGCCGCTGATTGAGGAACCGATCTGCAAGCTCGTCGTGCAGTTGGCCTCCTTGCCGTTGAACGATTTGTATCGAGCAGCGGTCCTCGATGTTGTGACGTCGCCCCTCTACGTCACCGATTTATATGACGAACTTACGGAATCATACCGGCCCGAACAGTGGAAGCTGCTCGTTCAAGCCTTGCACATCACTCGCGGAGCCGAGGAGTGGAAACGGTTGGATCAGGCGAGCCGAACCGCATTGGTTCTCGACGGTGAAGAAAGTCTCGTCGGTACCGTGGCCATTGCGCCGGAGGTCATCACGTTATTCTCGCAGGTGGTTTCACAGCTCGTGCAAGACTGTTTGACCCTTCCGTCGCGAGGCGTGATCGGTCAGATGGTCACGGCTTGCCGAACACTCGTCGATCGCCGTCTGCGTCGGCTCGATGCGGAAGTGTCGACTGCCGATGAAGTTCAGTTTGCTCGCCAAGCCATGACGTGGGATGCCATCGATCGGATCTGGGTGACGCTCATGGAATTGGAGCCGCTCAACGAGGAGATGACGTGGGCCGAATTCATCGAGCTGCTGGTCCATACCTTCGAACGAACGACGAAGCCTCTCACGGAGGACTCAACTCAGGGGGTGACGGTGTGCGACGTCATGGCGGCTCGCGGAGTGCCGTTCAAAGCCCTGTTCGTCCTCGGCCTGAACGAAAAAGTATTTCCACGCTATATCCGAGAGGATGCGTTTCTTCGGGATTGTCATCGGCGTGTTCTCGACACCACCCTCGGATTCAAGATCGACGAGAAGTTGACGGCGTACGAAGAAGAAACATTGCTCTTCCACTTGTGCTGTCAGGCCGCCTCACAGCGGCTGTCCTTGTCGTACCAACGAGCCGATGAATCGGGGCGCATGTTGGCCGTCTCACCCTACCTCGAAAGAGCTCGCCGCCGGTATGGCTATGATGATCACCCGATAGATGTCGTGCCGCGTCGTCTGACGGATCGAATCTTACAGCGACCGCCGATCAAACTGTTCTTGTCACCCGCCGAACTGACTCAGTGGTTGGCGATCAACGGACAAGACCCGACCGATCTCGTGCTGGCGCTCGGGGGTGATGCAGAGACGTTCCGCCATGCCGCATCGGCGCTCGATCGAATCGAAGAGGAGGGCGTAATGCTGAACCTCTTCGATGGAATAACAGGGATGGTGGACGCTCATTGGGCACGGGTTATCGAACGGGGTCTCGCTCCGACGCCGCTCGAGCGGTACGCGCGCTGTCCCTTCCAATATTTCGCCGTCGATGTGCTGCATCTTCAATCGAGCCGTGCCGCGATCGGCCAGGAACCGGATGCCGCACTGGTTGGTTCACTCTGCCATGCTGCATTGCGTCGTGGCTACGAACGGCTTGTGCAGGCCGGGTGGCCGATCGGACACCTGGCGGCCAGCGTGGTGTCCCAAACGATCCGTGAATCGGTGGAACAGGCTGCGGCGGACTTGGAGTTACAACATCGGACAGGCCATTATTTGCTGTGGGAATTGTCGAAGGAATTGATTGTGACGCTGGTGCACGCGGCAGTGAAGGCGGAGGAAATAGATCAGACCGAGCATCCGTACCAACCGATTGCATTTGAGGTAGACGGAGAAGGAACGGTCCCCGGCATCCTCGATGAAGGACTGTTGAAGATACGAGGTCGCATCGATCGGCTCGATCGGAACCGATTCTCCGGCGCACTACGCGTGGTTGATTACAAATTCAAAGTCGGTTCTTCCATGAAATCGGAAGATCGTAACTTAGCTCAGTCGGCGGTTCGTGGATATCGCCTGCAACCGCCGCTTTATAGTCGCCTCACCGTTCCCGGACATCCCACGGCGAGCGAGGTGCAATTCCTGTTTCTTGCCCCGCAGTGGTCCACGGCGATCAGTCGATCGACGTTTGAGGCAACATCGTGGACGTCCGATACGGGGAGACTGATAGAGGATGCGATGAGATCGCTGGTGGCCGGCATACGCGCCGGACGATTTTTCATTCTTCCGGACGGCTATTGCGACGGATGTGACTTTCGTATGGCCTGTCGGCGAGAACATACTCCGACTTGGTGGAGAGCTCATCGCGCGACAGAACCCAAGGCGCTGAAGATGCTTCGTACTCGGAAGATTGCCGATGAATAACGATCTGCCGATATCGGATCGCGACGCTCGAGAGTCGGCCGAGACGTCATTCGACCGCAACGTCGTCGTGGTGGCCGGAGCGGGAACCGGAAAGACGACCTTGCTTGTGAATCGCCTCGTGCATCTTCTCATGAAGGAACCCGGACCGGTTCCCATCACACAGGTTGTGGCTTTGACGTTCACCAACAAAGCGGCGAACGAAATGAAAGTGCGGCTGCGCGAGCGACTAGCCGTTCTCACTTGTCCGGAGGGCGATTCGATACGACCAGGCGACGGAGGAGTCGTGTCATGCGCCGGTCTTCGAGCTCGGTATGGGCTGAGCGTCGACGAGATTGCTGCGCGTGCTCAGGAAGCACTCAACGACGTTGAGAAGGCGCAGATCGGCACCCTCCACAGTTTCGCCGCGCATCTCTTACGACTCCATCCGCTGGAAAGCGCGGTCGATCCTGATTTCAAAGAAGACGACGGCTTGCGATTTGAAGAGCAGTTCACCGCGGCGTGGGATTGCTGGCTCAATGAGGAATTGAGTCGAACCGGACAGTTTCATGACCTGTGGCGATCGGTCTTGTCGTCCACCACTCTCGAGGCAGTCAGAACGTTGGGACGATCCTTATGCAGTGAATTGGTCGATCTCAGCGCTCTGCAACGACAACTCGCATCGGCAGCAGTGACTCCGGCCGTCTCGCAGTGGATTCAGCACATGGGAGGCCGGGCAAATCAGCTCATGGAAGTGTATGAACGGCCGAAGCGGCGTAAGGTCGAACACATGCTCGCTGCAACGGCGTCTTTGATGCGGCTTGTGGCCGAAAAAGGGTTGCCTGGCCGAAAAGACTTGACGGCGGCAGAACAGGAATGGATCAACAAGGATCTCGGGAGCGCTGTGGATGGATGGGGGAAGGGTGATTTCAAAGAGGCCGCCGCGCTCATCCAGACGGCGCGACAACTTCTGTCGGTGGATCATGCCGTGTTGAACGATCTGTTGATCCTGCTCGTTCCATTGGCGCAAAACATTCGCGAAACCTTTGCTCGGCAAGGGTGGCTTTCGTTCGATGGGTTGCTCGCGCGGGCGCGGAGGCTTCTCTTCGAACATCCGTCCGTCCGTGAACGGATCAAACGTGACTACCGAGCCGTATTGGTCGATGAATTTCAGGACACGGACCCTGTGCAGTACGAAATTATCCTGGCGGTCTCAGAACGGCAAGGAAGCCAGGCGCCCAACTGGTACGAGATGCGGCTCGAGCCGGGGAAACTTTTTATCGTGGGAGATCCCAAACAATCGATCTATGCCTTTCGGCGCGCCGATATCGAAGCCTTTGATCGCGTGACGGAGCACATTATAGCTGATGGTGGAATGGCCCAAACGTTGACGACGAACTTTCGAAGCGACGCAGCCGTCTTGGAGCCGGTGAATGAAGTGTTCGATCGGCTGTTCGAACGGAAGCCCTTGGTTCAGCCGGGCAATGTCCGACTGGACGTGCGCCCTCATCGGCGTCCGGCGTCGATCGAGCCCGGTGTTCACCTCAGTGTGACGAGGCCGGACGGTGAAGTGGAAGCATTCGATGCGGCAGGGGCGACGAGAGCCGAGAGCGAAGTATTGGCTCGCTGGCTGACCGACGAGGTCTTGAATCGTCCTTCAATGAAGCCCGGCCACGTCGCGTTGCTGTTTAGAAAGCTCACACAAGCCGAAGCCTACCTCGATGCCTTGCGCCGGCACGACATTCCCTACGTCATCGAAGGGGAGAAACATTTCTATCGCCGCCAGGAGGTCATCGACCTCATCAATCTGCTGCGGGTTTTGGACCATCCTCATGACGAGATCGCCTTAGCCGGCTTCCTTCGTTCACCGCTTGGGGGATTGACGGATCGGGAGCTCTATGAGCTCAAGCAGGCAGGGCATTTCAATTATCTCCGTGCGTCGCACCTGGAGCGCTGGCCTCATGACTGTGCCGCCGCTGTTCGGCGGCTGTACGAACACCTGGCGTGGCTCCGCCGGTCTATCGCGGTTCTCCCTTTGGCCGAGGCCATCGATCTGATGTTTAACCGGTTGCCGATCCTTGACGTGGCCGCAGCATCTCTCCATGGCGAACAGGCCGTGGCCAATCTCCTGAAGGTGAAACAGACGGCTGCTTCGTTGGCCGACCGGCCTCACATGACCTTGAGTGGATTCGTGGAACTCATGGTCGCCCGGCTGGAAGAACAACCGGACGAATCGGAGAGTCCTCTTGCCGAAGAGTCGCTCGAAGCCGTGCATGTCTTAACGATTCACAAAGCGAAGGGGCTGGAATTTCCTGTTGTCGTACTGCCGGGTCTCCATCAAGGGAGCGGGCGTGACAGAGGTGCGCCGCAGGTTTCCTACGACTGGTCGACAGGGACCTATGGCCTATCCCTGGATCGTCATTGGTCGCTGGGCGCGTTGTTGGTGCAACACAAGCTGCGGCAGAGGGAAGAAGCCGAGCGGCGACGCCTGCTCTATGTGGGAATGACCCGGGCCAAAGAATTGTTACTGTTATCAGGGGGAATCACGAGCCGTTCAGTCGGTGAAACGGTGTTCGATTTGCTGCAGAACATCGGTAATGGGGAAATCGGCGCTGCCTCGACGGAGGCCTTAACGGTCGGCGCATGTGCGATTCCTCATCGAGTGATCAACGCTCCGGAACGAAAACGGCCCCGCCGACGTATGGACAGAGTGGCCGGTGCGGGATTGATAGATGCCAAGGAGATTGCCGAACGATGGGAAATAAGAACTGCTCGATGGACCGAGACTCGTAATACCCCACCTCATGTGACCCCCACGGCGCTGGGTAAACGGACGGAGTCGGTCGTACGCGGGATGACGCCGGTTCGACAGACCGTGGAGATCGGTCGGTTGGCCGGGGTGGTCGCTCACCGTGTGCTTGAGCGATGGGACTTTTCACAAGACCCTTCCGGATTAATTGTTCAACTTGACGTAGCGGTTCAGACGATTCTTGGACCAGACGACCAGTCCCATGCTGAAGCGGTCGCTGAATCCGTGAACGAGCTCCTTGCAGCTTTCAGCCAATCGGAAGCGTATGCGCGCCTGCGTTCATGCCAGATTCTGGGCCGCGAAGTTCCCTTCATCATGCCATGGGAAAACAGCCAGATTATGGAAGGAGTCATCGACCTCATGTACCGGCTGGATGGAGAACTGTGGTTAGCCGACTACAAGACGGACTCGGTATTAGCCGATCAGGCGGCGGCACGGGCTGAACAGTACCGCACACAGAGTGAGATCTATAAGACCGCTGTAAAACAGAGTCTGGGGATTGAGCCGCGGTTTCATTGTCTGTTTCTTCGCTGTGGAGTCGCGGTGGAATTATGAGATAGGGAGGATGGTAATGGCCAGGCGAGACCCTATCTCATCTGAAGCCTTTGAACGGCTGGTTCAACAAGCCCTTGCTGATCTGCCGCCTCCTTATGCCAAGCTGATGGAAACGATCGCCGTCATGGTCGAGGAGGAACCGCCGGAAGAAGTGTTGCAAGATCTGGATCTGGATAGCGGCGACGACTTGCTCGGCCTCTATCAAGGCCAGTCGCTGGCGGCTGATTCATTCTTCACGCCGGGAGGTGAGCAACCGCCTCGAATTTCCATCTATCGCGGACCGATCCTCCGACTCTGTGAGAGTCCGGAAGAAGTCGTGCAGGAAGTCTACGACACGGTCGTTCACGAGCTGGGCCATCATGTGGGTCTGGACGATGACGAAATGCCGTACTGAGGATGCCGCAAAAGGCTCTTTCAGCATCCTCTCGGAAAGCATCGAGGAAATTCTAGCTCAGCCTTCAGGACTCTCAAGAGTGCGCGACCTTCTGACTTTCTCTTTGATAGCCTAAGAAAAGCATAATGGCTCCCAACAGCACCATGGGCAAGGAGAGGATTTGGCCCATCGTGATCGGTCCTAAGATATAGCCTAAGTGCTGATCCGGTTCTCGGAAGAGCTCAACGATCAATCGGCTGATGCCGTAGCCGGTGATGAAACTCCAAAAGACTGTGCCGGGTGGGGTCGGACGTCGATCGATCCACCATAACGTTGTAAACAAGACCAGACCTTCCAGCGTGGCCTCATACAATTGTGAGGGATGGCGGCAGACAGGCCCTCCCGCCGGAAAGACCATGCACCAGTCCACGTCGGTCGACCGGCCGAATAGCTCGCCATTGATGAAATTCCCGATTCGGCCGAACCCTAAGCCGATTGGTGTAACACAGGCCGCCAAATCTGCGATGGTATAGGCAGGAATGCCCTGCCTTCGACTGAACCAGATCAGCGCAATGACAGTTCCAAGAAGTCCACCATGGAAAGACATGCCGCCTTCCCAGACCGCGAGGAGTTTCAGTGGATTTTGGCTGTAGTAGGAAAAGTTGTAAAACAGCGTGTAGCCCAGCCGTCCACCGAGAAATACGCCGAACGCCGCATAGACGACCATGTCATAGATCTGGTCCTTCCTGACCGCCAACCCTTTGCGAGCAACTTTGTGTTGAATAAGGAAGTAGGCCGCGGTCAGGCCGATCAAGTACATCAGCCCATACCAACGGAGCTGAATGGGACCCAGCGTCACGAGAACGGGGTCGATGTTTGGGTAAGGGATGGCGGCTGGAGGACCCATTAACCTGCTTTCAGAATAGCCTTTCGTGAACGGTGTTCAGAGTCCGAAGGGAACACGAATTTAGGATGATATGCGGTCTCCGTTCGACGTATGGCAAAACTTGCCGGTGGATCATACGGGGGCTCACTGGTCAATGCAAGCGCAACGAAGATTAGAGATAGTTAAAGTTTGACTCTGGCAAATCGGCTTCCATAGCGGCTTCACAAGCAGGCGAGATTCGAAAGTGTTGGTTTTCTGAAACGACTGTGCCTCGGCCTGTCGAGAAAAAGAGACCAAAAATTAGTCACCCTTAATTGACAAAAAAGTCCACCAGCGATTTTTCGCGGAGATCGTTTCTCATTGGAATATTTTTATCCTGGCATAAAGCATGCTCTACGACCTTGTCTTAGGAAGAGTTGTTAAACGATCTTCCGGCTCATTCACCATCATGAGGAGGTTCACCATGTCGGAGCAGGGGAATCAGGTCGCCAAGGCAGCAGCA
>CAZPNQ010000056.1:22070-23188 GCA_964587955.1 uncultured Nitrospira sp. | reverse complement strand
TCCGACATCCTGCTCCCAAAGCAGGCGCGCTACCGGGCTGCGCTACGCCCCGACACCTTGGACCTTCGCATTCATGAGGAAAGAACACCACGATCTATCATCCATTTATACAAGAATGTTCCGATTGGTGTCCAGACAACGCTTGTCTTGAACCGTGTGCCGACAGCGCCAGCTCAGAGGTTTCCAACGGCAAGCGGTCGAAGGATGTCGGCCAAGGCTCGAAATGCTTTGGCTCGATGACTGATACGGTTCTTTTCTTCAGCCGTCAGCTCAGCCAACGTGCGCCCGAGCTCCGGAACGAAGAACACGGGGTCGTAACCGAATCCTTGCATACCAACCGACGCTTCAGCGATGACGCCGGCGAGAGTTCCCATAGCCACTCGAGAATGGCCCCCCGGCATTGCCAAGGCGGCGACCGTCAAGAATCGGGCGGTCCGCCTGCCTGGCGGCACACCATCCAGTTCTTTGAGCAGCTTTCTACAGTTGTCTTCGTAGGTGGAGCCTTCCCCAGCATATCTGGCCGCAAATACACCCGGCCTTCCACCCAATGCATCGACTTCGAGTCCCGTATCATCCGCGACCGACGGGATGCCTGTCGCAGAAGCGATTTCGCCGGCTTTTTTTAATGCGTTGGCCTGGCAAGTTGTGCCGTCTTCCTCCACTTCCGGTGCGGTAGGAAAGTCGGCCAGCGTTCGGATGCGGATTCCAAGGTCTCCGAGAAGAGCGGTCAGCTCTTTGACTTTGTCCGAATTTCTGGTCGCGAGGAGGATTTCTTCAATCGGTCTCTCAGTCGAGCGCACCGATCAGCTCTTTCTGAATAGCGGTCAACCGTTGGATGGCCTGCCAACCAAGGTTCAGAAATTCGTCCATGTCTTGCTTCGCGAACGGCGTACGTTCCGCCGTGCCTTGTACCTCGACGTACCGGCCACGGCCGGTCATCACCAAATTCATGTCCACTTCCGCCATCGAATCCTCGGTATACGCGAGATCCACCATCACTTCGCCGCCGACTTTTCCGACACTGATGGCCGCCAGATAGTCGGTTAAGGGAATCTTTTTCAGCAAATCTCTTTTTTTCAGCACGGCACAGGCATCAGCCAATGCGATAAAGGCACCGG
>CAZPNQ010000056.1:0-22060 GCA_964587955.1 uncultured Nitrospira sp. | reverse complement strand
GATGCGGTCCTCGTACCCCCATCCGCTTGGATGACATCGCAGTCGATCCAAATAGAACGCTCTCCTAGTTGAGACATATCGGTCACGGACCGCAGGGCACGTCCGACGAGACGTTGAATCTCCAGAGTTCGGCCGCCTTGCTTTCCTTTGACCGCCTCTCGTGGCGATCGTTCATGGGTCGCACGAGGCAACATTGCATATTCCGCCGTAACCCAACCGGTCCCCTTGCCCTTGAGAAAGGGCGGCACCTTTTCTTCAACGGACGCAGTACAAATGACCTTCGTGTCTCCCATTTCAATCAAAACGGCCCCTTCGGCATGCTTGGTGAAGTTGCGTGTCACTTTCACAGGCCGGACTTGATCTTTACGACGCCCATCGAAACGGACTAAGCCGGAAATTCCGCTCATGCCTACGCCCCTTCTTCAGTAGTGAGAGCCGAATTATAGTGAAGGACCTAAGAAAGCGCAAACAATCGGTTTGGCGGATCATCGCTGATGGAGGCAAGCATCTCCCATTCTCCGGCCCGTCATCATTTTGCACAAATCCAGCCTCTCGTCTTTGACGAATTATGTACATCCCAACGCGTATGATCCTCCCACACACAACACGGATATCTGAGCATGATGCCGGCAGCTGACTCCCAACACCGCTCCAGAAGAGACGATTCCACCTTTGTCTCCCTTTAAATAGCCCTAAAAACTGTCTGAACATTGAATGCACCCACGCAGCAATGTTTACGGCACAAAAAGTGCACACTGCTGGGAGTTCCCGAAAGCATTCAAGTCGACTGCGAATGAGCCGATAAAGAAGCACGAGACAACTTCGGCCTCGACGATCCGAACACATTCCGATTCATGGCGACACAGTTGGACCAGACCACTCATCAAGCTCTACTCGATAATCGCAATCTTCTGGTGGTCGACGATGAAGAGCCGATCAGGCGTCTCCTCGTTTACCTGCTGCAATCCCATGGGTATTCTGTCGAATGCGCCGCCGACGCCCGAGAAGCTCGGCAAAAGCTGAGTGATCAACCCTTCGCATTGATGCTCTGCGACGTCAACATGCCAGGGGAATCCGGCATGGACCTCGTGCGCCACATTCTCTCCGAAAATAAACACACGGCGGCGATCATGGTCACGGGCCTCGATAGCTCAGTTCTGGCCAACGCTGCCTTGGATGTCGGTGCGTTCGGATACATCATCAAGCCATTCGAATCCAATGAGGTGCTCATCGATGTCGCCAATGCCCTCCGCCGCCGCCGCCTAGAAATGGAAAATCGCCTCCATCGGGAGAACCTGGAGGACATCGTCCGAACAAGAACGCTCGCCCTCCAGCAGGCGTTGGACTGGCTCGAACGCACCGAAAAAGAGCTGCGCCTGTCGCGCGAGGAAACCATTCAACGGCTCGCCATGGCTGCGGAGTTCCGTGACAATGGGACCGCTCAACATATTCGACGCATGAGCTACTACTCTGAGTTGCTTGCGCGCAAAGCCGGCTTGTCTCCGGAGCGATGCGACCTCATCCGTACGGCGAGCCCCATGCACGACATCGGCAAAATCGGCACCCCGGATCATGTGTTGCTGAAACCCGGCAAGTTCACCGAAGAAGAATTCGGAGTGATCTCACAGCACGCCGAAATCGGATACAAAATTCTCAGCGGGTCCGAAGCGGAACTGCTGAAAGTCGCGGCACTGATTGCGTACACCCATCATGAGCGCTTCGATGGCACAGGATATCCTCGAGGGTTACGAGGCAACGACATTCCCATCGAAGGCCGCATCGTCGCCATCGCCGACGCCTTTGATGCGCTCACGACACAGCGCGTCTACAAACCGGCCTTCGAAATCGGTCACGCGATCGACCTGATGCTCAAGAACCGTGGCAAACATTTCGATCCGGAGCTGCTGGATCTCTTCATCGCATCGCCGGAGGAACTGGCGCGCATCCACGATCACTATGCGGATCGCGTGACTTCCGATACCGTCCGCGAACCATAAGCCCTCTCCTACCGAATCTACACGATGCTCGATTGTCGGCTATTCGTTGACCGACCGTCATGCCACCGATATACTTTTCCAACCTGCCGGAACAATCTGATTCGCTCCAACATCCGGGACCTCAGAGAAAGGATTGCCGCGTATGGCAAAAAAATTGACTGCGGTTCGCAAGCGTCCCCGGAATCGAAACTGGATCGCCTACCACTGCGAGTTCCTGGTTGCGTCAGGCACCATGCCGACATGGGAGGCGGCCACCTATCTGACAGAGAACTTATTCGGAGAAAAGCCGAATCCTCGTCTCCTGACTCCCGCCAACCCGCACGAGGTCACCGCGCAATTACTGCGTCGTCTCTATCAACCGATCGTTGAAGCCGCCTCGCGTGAAATCATGCTCCCCTCGCCTTCCACGTTGCACATCTTCACCGATATCAGCCTCACCGGTCACTCCGCCGTTCTCGTCGTCTTGTTCCCTGGACACACCAAACCGCAGCAACTTTTGATACTGGACGCAGCGAAGGCTTGGGACCTCGTGTTCCCGGACGCCGAGTCTTTCAATGCTTGGGCAGAGGAACGTTATCGACTAATTGTGAATGCGCTCCGCAGCAAGGTGACGGAATTCGAGGATGACCTGCTGACTGCGATCTAGGAAGTTTTCTCAGTGTTCAATTCGGCAAAAGTTTGTGTTCGTGAGTGTAGAAATCGATTTTCTATATGCCGGAATTGCGCTGATAAACAATATTGCGAAATGTTCCAACTGATACATTCTGTTTCACAAGAAAGGCAGACACCGCATCTATGGTGTCTGCCTTTCTGATTCCATCATGATGATCCCCTATTGGGGGCATCACAAACTGCCGTTCTTACCGATCATCATCGTCATCGTCGTCATGACGGCTATGGTGCTTCTTGCCGATAGGATTCCGCTGAGCTTTCGTCAGCTGGGCCTTGTACGCATTGGGCAGCTGCTGGACCCAGCCGTTATAGACGTTGGGCACGGGGAGCACGCCCTGACCACCCTGACCTTTGTTTCCGGTAATCTTGTCATCCTGACACACACGATCATCCGCCAGAACTACCGCGCCGACGATCACGGCATCGTCCACTTTGCCGTCGTTATTGGGATCGTAGTCTAGGACAATCAGACGATTGGCGAACTTACTAGTCACGTAGGCATAATATCCCCCGCCTTTCTTGGCACCGAAATTCACGCCGTGGCAACCGGGATCGCAGATGAGACTCTTCACCAACGTATCGGTTTTCGTGTCGATAATGGTGATCGTGCCGGTCAAAGTATTCCCCGTGATCACAAACTTTCCGTCGGGACTCACCGGCGTCTGAATAGGGAGGGCGCCGATCGGTGCCCCTGGGACTGGTCCCGTCAGCACATTATAGCTACCCAGTAACAGTTGAATATCCTTGATCTTCTTCCCCGGCTCACAACCCTTGCCGCGTGGGCCGCACATCACAGAAGTGGTGTGGCCTAAGTAGTTCGATACGTAATACTTGCTCGAATCCGGCATCATCCCGGCCGCTATGGGCAACGCCCCTGTTGGCTGCTGATCTAGGATTTTGTTTTCCGCGAAATCGAACAAGGTCGAATCATTCGTGTTGGAGTTGGGAGTCGCCATCGACAACCCGTCGTACCCCATCCAATGAGCATGGGGCTGAGTCTGTTTCGAACCATCCTTTGACATGTGGATGAATCTCTTGAACGCGAGGAGCCCAGACGGGAGGCGATCATACTCCGCAACGGTATCTTCACCATTGCACGTTACATGGACATCCTGGTTGTTTACCCGAGTCATGACGTGCGCGGGATCATTGCACTTTCCTTTGAGATCCAGCTCCTGAAGCAACTTGCCGCTATGTCGATTCAACACATAGAGGCTCTTGCCATGCCATTCCGTTTGATAAATCTGCTTTTGGTCATGACTTGCCCACATGTTGTGACCGTTGTTCATCTTCTGCTCCGGAAGCGCGATTTTGCGTTTCACATCCCAATCGGTCGCCGACACGACAGTCATCGTGCCCGGGAAGTTCAACCCTTTCTCGTCCGTCAGCTCATATGCGGTATCAATCCAAACTTCTCCAATTCCCTTTTTTTTAGGTTTCTGCTGCGGCTCGATCGGCTTCCCGTCATAACCCTGTTTTTCGAGATGCTCCTTCAGATTCACGGTGATACCTGGGCCGGCGTTGACCGTCACAGCTGGATAGGCTGGCTGGTAGATGCCGGCTTTCGTATAGTCTTTCCAGTTGGACGGAGTTGTGACAATGAAGAAGGCGCGCAGCAATCGGTATCCCAGATCCGATGCGGTAGGGAAGGACACGACGGGAAGGTTTGTGGGATCTGAGTCTGTCTCTGGTCCCAGCAATGTGAGTTCCGCGCCGAGATCGAATGGTTGCTTCTCGAGATGAAATGGTTTCTTACTATCGCTGTCCACGATGACACCACCGAGCATATAGGGATGGAGTTTGCACACGAAGACGTGAAGGCCCGGGGTCGTCAATGTAACAGAGTGATTGTCCTGATTCGCTTCCTTCTGGTCGATCTGTTCGTTCGATGCTGAATTGGATGGCCAGATCAAGCTCGTGACAGTGTGCTTGCTTTCAGCGACGAACGTGCCATCGTCATTTTTTTGCTTGAAATGAATGATGGTGCCTGGTTTGACGATGGCAAGAGAGCGTGTTCCTCCTGGCAGTTCCACGCCGGTGTCGAACCAATGGCCTGGAACATCGGTGACCCTAAAGGTGACTTGGTCGGGGACGTCATTGGCAAAGGCAAAGTTCCCTGCGCTGAACATCAGTCCAACGAGTAGTGAAAGTACACGGGCACAGTTCATAACCACGACCTCCTTGTTAGATACATACAGGTATTCCTCCTCTAACTTCGCTCCTTTTCTTGCTCGGCTTCCCAGCGCTGCTCGACGATGGCTTCTGCCTTTGCTCGCACCGCTTCGTCTTCGTCCTCCAGCGCTTCGAAGACATGATCCAGAGCTGCCTGGGACCCTTTCGTCTCCCAGTGATCTAGCGCTCGATAGCGGTCACGGGCATCGAGGGAATGCAGATCTTTCACAATTGAAAATGGAATGGCTTGAATCGACAGGGACTTATTGTTTTCGGTTGGGTTTACGGATGCAGCCTCGTTCACATTACCTTCAGTATTTCTCTCAACTATGGTCGTCTCCCCCACCAGCAGCAAATCAGACGCACTCGCCTTCTCGACTTGGCTTGTGCTCATCATCGGTCGTGACTGTAAACTCCCGGATTCGTCAGGGACGGACGATCCGCATCCTCCGCCTGCCATGGCAAGAACGATGACTGGCATCCACATCAATCTGTGACTAGCGGAAGTGATCATTCGGCTAATGTATTGCCTGGCGGTAAACTCGTGTGGTCATCTGCCTTGTTGGAATCTCGGAGCGTCGAGTCAGTGCCATGCCAATTTCATTCCAGGAGCCCTTAGGTATACTCAAGCGAAGTCTGTGAATTTTGACTCGTGAATATGTGGCTATAAGACGCGATGAGGAACGAACTGCATGGTGTTCAATATCGGCAGAGATACTCCCTCATCATAAAGATGTATCTAAATTGATTCTGTATCCAATTCGATTCAGCTCAACGGAGGATTGCAGAGAAGGCATGAACGATTGGAATCGACTTTTGGCGTTCCTGCAGGGCTTGTGTGCATGAATATTTGTTCAGGACGATGGACTCAGAGATTCCCTTTCCCACTGCACAAAATACCTCACAGCTTCTGATCTCCTGGATATATGCAATCGCTTGTAAATGGACCGGAGACGAGCGGTAATAGCACTTAAGGTGACATCCAGCTCCTGCGCAATTTCTTTGTTGCTTTTTCCGGCTGCAACGTATGAAAGGAGTCTCAGATCGGCTCTTGAACAATCTTTCGTCCGATCGTATCGCGCAATCTGTTTTTCGTCCCGGACCCACGCGAGGAGCTGCTGCGTCAATTGGCGATCCATGATGGCCTGGCCGGCTGCTACGATTTCTATACTCTTCACTATCGCCTCTTGAGACGCCCCCTTGAGTAAGTAGCCCTTGGCACCAGCAAGAATGGCAGATTGCAGGGTATACTTGTCGTCATTAGCGGTGAAGAAGAGAACGGCAGTTTTCGGATACGATTGACAGATGACTTCACACAAATTGATACCGCTCGCTTGCCCCACTCGGACATCCAAGACAACCACATCTGGTTGACATCTTTTCACAAGCGCAACGGCTTCATGTTCGGTGCGCGCGGTGCCAGCAACGAGGATACGACTGCTCTTCGACAGAGCCCCCTGTAGCCCGTCAAGAACAATACTCGAATCATCGACCAGAACCACACGAGCTGGCTCCTGTATTCCAGTCGATTGCCTCCTGACAATCACAGTTCTTTGTCTTTGCTCAAAATGCGGTTCGTTGAATTGGGCATGGGACACGACAGCCTCTTGATTCATGATTCTTGGTGAGCGTGCAAGTGACATTCCGTGTGACGAAATCTTATGAACGATACATACATAACCAGCTGGAATCAGGCACCCTAGTGCCTACAACCACCTGATTTGAAACAGGATGCGAACATATGGCTATAGCGGGTCATTGATTTGAGATGAAGATGGAGACTCGGCGGAAACGGGTGAGCCTCGATGTTTATACGTTGGTGTATCGAAATTGATACCGTATCCAATTCGATTCAGCTTAGAGTCCCTAACCAATCAGCCTGATAAGTGTTTACGTTCAGGCAACCTCTTATGCGATCTTGCTTTCAGAGACCGATTATCTTATCTGTCTGATAGTGCTCACGGCGGAGTTAATGGCAGCTCATCCAAGATTGAAGGTCAAAATCGAATCAATTCGGATATAAAATAATATTTATACCTAAATGTCAATACCGTAATTGACTTGCTGTAATACCTGGCAGCTAAGTCTCTTGATCGAGCTAATCTACCACTCGCCATCAAGCCGGTGTCTAAAGGAAGGTGCCGTCAGCACCCGATACAGGTCGAAGTCAGCACTTGGCATGCACAGAAGGTTGGGCACATTTTCTCTCCTCATAGCTTGTTGGCTGAGTAGTACGTTCCTCGGCTGGGCCGAAATTTCTTTCGGCGCTAGTCATACGTCCTCTGAAACAGACAAGCGCATTCAAGACGAAGCACTCTACATAAAGGAAGAAACCGTGAGTATTGCGAGCCGCTACGAGCAGCCGATTTCCCAAGCGCCGTCCAATGTATACGTCATCACTGATGACGATATTCGCCAGTCCGGCGCTTCAGATTTGCCTACAGTGCTCCGGCGCATTCCTGGTTTGGAGATCATGCAGGTCACGGGCGCGGATTTCAACGTGAGCATGCGAGGGAATAATCAGCTCAATAGTAACAAGCTTTTAGTGATGGTCGATGGTCGATCAATCTATGTCGATGTGCAAGGAAGCGTGCACTGGAAGTCGATTCCGGTGACGTTGCCGGAGATCAAACGTATTGAAGTTCAGAAAGGTCCCGCCTCCGTGCTCTATGGCTTCAATGCCTTCGACGGCATTATCAACATCATCACGAAGTCACCGGAAGAGATGAAGGGCACGATGGTGCAAATCGGAGGTGGAACATACGGCACTCTCAGCAGCGCTGCCATCTATGCCAACAGCTATAAGAAAGTAGGGTTCCGACTTTCTTACGGCCACGATCAGACCCAGCAGTGGCGGAACGATGACGCTTTGGCATATCGAGACAATAAGTTCAACGTTCAGACGGAATATGCCCTTGGAGGAGAATCAAAAATTTCGCTCTCTGGTGGCCTCGTCGATGTCAACCGCTTCGATGGCTTCGTTACAGATGCAGCTGTGCAAACGGGCGTGCCGAATCTCGGCTATGCCCAGGCGAGTTACGATCGACCCAACTTTTTCGTTCGAGCGTTTTGGAACGGTTACTACAACGATGGTTCCATTGTTACCAATCCCCTGCTGGCGCCATTCCTGCGATTTACTGATCGACGCTTTAGCTCTGATCAGATGTTGCGAAGCAATACCTACAATGTCGAAGCCCTCAAGGGAGTCGAATTGGGAAATACCACGCGCCTTACCGCCGGAATTAATTATCGGCATAATACGCTGTCGCTGAACCTTCTTGATCGTTATCGCACCGAGGACCGGCTTGGACTTTACGTGCAGAGCGAATGGAAGCCTTCACAAATGTTCCAGGTGATCGGTGGGGTGCGTTATGACCTTCATACGTTCATCAGTCCGACGATCAGTCCACGCGGGTCGCTTCTGTTTAACTTGGCTCCGGACCATACCTTCCGGGCCACCATAGCTGTTGGATACCGCCCCCCAACTCAATTTGAGACCTATGCTGACAGTTTCGCGATTTCTAACTCTTCGCCTTCTACTCCGACTAACGTAAAAGGGAGCGGAAATCTCAGTCCTGAGAAAATTGTGTCCTATGACGTGGAGTATCAAGGCTGGTATCTTCAACACCGAGTTCGAATTCGCGCCTCTGCTTTCTTTAACCACATTTCCGATTTGATCATCGTTACCACTCCGGCGCCTGTTCAAGGGGGAGTTGCCGACATCTATGGGGGAGAGGCCGACTTAGAATTTCTCGCAACAAAATGGCTCAGCGGTTTTGGCAATGTGGCATATCAAGAGATTGGTCAGACGCTGAGAGATACTTCTCAACGAGGTGGGCCCAGGTTTAAGTACAACGCTGGACTCCGAGGCCATTGGGGAAATGGGCTCAGCTTTGAGATGGCCTATCATTACGTCGGCTCGGCAACATACCCCGTTTCCCAGACCTTCTCACAGTTCTCCGATTTCGGCGTGATCCCACCCAACCCTTATATCGGGAGCTACCAACTTCTTAACCTGCATGGCGCCTATAGATTCTGGCAGCAAGCAGTGGCCGCTGACTATCGTCGCGAGGCGGAAGTGGCAGTGTCCGTGTTCAACGCCTTGAATGACCAACACCTCGAACATCCCCTAGGTGATCTACTCGGCACCCGTGTGATAGGATGGCTCACGGTGAAACTCTGATCCATAGATTCTGCGGTCCAAGAGTTGCTTTGAATAACTCCGGTTAGCCCACACCCATGGTGATGGCATACAGGTTCGAGGCGCTTGAGAAAGTGCGCAATGGTCAGAGAAAATCGGCTACCATGAGCACGCGGGTGCCGAACGGAGTCCCTTTCATGTGGCCAGTATTTTATATTCTCTCTCTCTTCTCGTTGACGAGCCTACTCGGTATGGCCGACGCAGCAGAAATTGCTGTTCTCAAATCGGCAAGCCTTCCGTACTATGATCAAGCCGTTGTTGGATTTAAGGTGAGCCTCCCCATGACAACAACGGTCAGGGAATACAACCTCGGTGGTCAACTCGCCGAAGGACGGGAAATTGCCAAGTCCTTGCGAGCCTCTTCCCCCGATCTGATCTTTGCCGTCGGACTGAAGGCTGCCATGGCGGCGAAGCTGGAGATTTTCGACACACCGGTGGTGTTCTGCATGGTGCTCAACCCGGAAGCACACGGACTTCCTGCATCCAACATGACCGGAATTGCCGTCCGCCCACCGGCCGAGGCCCAACTCGCGGCGCTTCGCTCAGTTGTACCCAATCGCCATCGCGTGGGAGTTCTCTATGATGAAGACCACAGCGGTAACTTTATCCGCCAAGCACGTCAGGCAGCCAAACAGCAGGGATTGGAACTGCTCACGGTCGCAGTCCAGCGTCAAGAGGAGATCCCCGCCGCGGTCCGTGCATTACTGCCACTAATCGATGCACTCTGGTTGATACAAGACCAGACCGTAATATCCGAATCAGCCATTCCGTTTTTCTTGGAATCGACTCTTGATGCCAAAGTGCCATTGTTCACCTTCTCATCGACGTTGGTTCAGCAGGGCGCGCTCGGCGCACTGGTGTTGGATCCTTGGACCGTGGGACAGCAGGCGGCACATATTGCGCTTTCCCAACTGAACGGCACTCACGCTTCGACCGGTTTACTCCAGACTCCCGAGCGTCCGGAATTGGCCTTGAACTTGAACTCCGCAGAACACTTAGGCCTCACTCTGCCCTCCGAGCTGATACGTTTGGCCGGTCGCCTCTTTAGAGGGCCGGGAGCGCTAGCCCAGAGACCAGGCCATTCCGACATGATTCCTTAGAGAGCACCGCTTGGCCTCTACAGTCGACACAGAGACAGTCATGGTTGAACCGGCGCAACCATCCTCAAGGTTCTCGATCACACTGAGAACAAAACTCGCCCTGAGTACGGCCGTCATCCTGGTTATCGCCTGCCTCTTATTAGGCTGGTTGTTCATTCAACAACAAGTGCGGTCGGCGGCCGAGAGCCTGGTGCAAAGTGGAACGTTGCTCGCCCAACACCTCGCACGTGTGGGTCGTTTCAGCATCGTTGCCGGCGATACTCATCGGTTGAATGAACTCATCCAGGAAATTCTCGCCGTCAGTCCAGTCGCATATGTGGCAGTCGTGTCCGCGGGCGGTGAACTCCAAGCCGGCTTTGGAAAGAACGAGTGGCAACATCAATTTTCCGCTCAACCTGCAGGCCGACGACAGTTTCCGGTGACGACACTGGTGCAGCCTCGCCGGATCGATGCTGATACGAGCGAGCCGCTCGTCAGCGGGATTTGGCTCGCCAACGACGGACCAAATCTTCGATCAACCATTGAATTTACGCCGGGAGAATTGTTCAGTCTCATGGGAGGCTCCGAACTTCCAATATTTTACGACATGCTGGTCCAGGTCCCACGTCATTCTCCCGCAACCGTCGGGGATCCTGCCCTGCGACTCACCCTTGAGGAGCGATTGGACACGTCGGAAAGCCTCACCGCTCTTCAGCATGCGGCTCCCTCACTCGTACAGGTCGGACTTTCGACATCCAACCTTCAGCGTGTCCTGCGTCGGTTATTGTGGCAAGCGGTACTCATTACGCTGAGCACGTTGGCGGGGGGCTTATGTATCGCCGTCCTGCTGGCACGCCGAATCACCATTCCATTACATGGGCTCACGACGGCTGCAACCAAACTCGCCGCGGGGGAGACGGTACCGACGGTGGCCATACACACACACGATGAAATCGGAACCCTGACGCAAGTCTTCAATGCCATGGCTTCGACGTTGCAATCACGCGAGCACGAGTTGCGCGAACTGGCTCATACCCTGGAAGATCGCGTGGAAGCTCGCACCCAAGAACTTGCCGATGCCAACATCAAACTACGGGAACTGGACCGCCGCAAATCTATTTTTGTCTCGACTGCCTCGCACGAACTCCGTACGCCGCTGACTTCGATGAAGGTCCATCTGGCCAATCTCCGCGATGGAATAGATGGAGCCGTCACCCACGATCAGAGACAGTCGCTGTTGCGCGTGGAGGCCAACCTCTCACGCCTTCAGATCTTGATCGACGAATTGCTGGATCTTTCCCAAATCGAGATGGGCCAAACCACCGTGCGTTTGGAACCGGTGGTGCTCGGGAACGTGATCGCCAAAACCGTCGAAGATCTTCACCCCTTCACCTCCGAACGTGGCGTGAGAATCGTGATCTCGCTCCCATCCGATCTCCCCTCTGTCTCTGCCGACCCCGACAAATTGCGGCAGATCCTGCTCAATCTCTTGCACAATGCGGTCAAATTCACACCGCTGGACACAATCGTCGACCTGACCGTCAGAAGATCCGACGATGAAATCCTGATCTCCGTGCGTGATGTCGGGCCCGGCATCGCACAAGAAGATGTGGACAAGATTTTTCAGCCGTTCTATCGCGCGCCTACGGTACACAAGAAAACCAAGGGAGCAGGACTTGGACTGGCAATCGCCAAATTGTTGGTGGAATTGCATCGTGGGCGTCTGTGGGTTGAGACCGAACCTGACCGAGGGAGCTGTTTTTCGTTTACGTTGCACTCGGCCATACCGGCACGACCGGCATCGGCAGAACCCCTTGCGCCAAGTCCATCACTCCATCAAAATAGTCTCACGCTAACGATGAGTTATGGGGGGAAGGACCTTAGCGAAGGCTGATGGATTCCTTGCGGAGTTACGTGGAAGGAGGCTTGGGAGAGACACCTCTCTGCCTGATGAGTCTCGTCAAATAGGTTCGTTGCAACCCAAGAAGTTCTGCCGCCTTAGTTTGATTCCATCCCACTCGGCGCAACGCTTCTTCAATAACTTTCCGGCTGTAGTGCTCCATCACGGCATGATAGTTCAGACTATCGTCTTCCGGGAAGTCCGCTTCCACCGGCAACGTTCGTGGGATCGTGATCCCGAGATGTTCGGGTTCAATACAGTCATCTGGACAGAGTGCGACGGCCCGCACCAGGACGTTTTCCAACTCACGCACGTTTCC
The DNA here is from genome assembly GCA_964587955.1 of uncultured Nitrospira sp. Taxonomy (GTDB): domain Bacteria; phylum Nitrospirota; class Nitrospiria; order Nitrospirales; family Nitrospiraceae; genus Nitrospira_D. The sequence continues at coordinate 9,720 of CAZPNQ010000056.1, read as the reverse complement.
AGGCCAGTGATATTCGCCAATCAGCTCCAGCGCATCTTGGCTCACCGTGAAAAGACGGCGACCCATGTCAGCCCCATGTCGCCGGACAAAATGATCCACCAATGCGGGCAAATCCTCCGGTCGTTTCCGCAAGGGAAGCAACGTGAGCGAAATGACGTTCAGGCGATAGAACAAATCCTGACGGAACCGTCCTTCCTGAATGGCTTCTTTCAGGTCCTTGTTCGTCGCCGCGATAAAACGCACATTGGTACGAATGGGCTGGGTGCCGCCGACGCGGTAAAACTCTTGGTCCTGCAGCAAACGGAGCAGACGTGTCTGAAGTCCTGCCGGCATGTCGCCGATCTCGTCGAGAAAGACGGTGCCGCCTTCCGCCGATTCAATTTTCCCAGGTTCACGGCTCACCGCTCCCGTATAGGCTCCCTTCTCGTGTCCGAATAACTCGTTTTCCAATAAGCTCTCGGGTAACGCCGCACAGTTCACGACGACAAAAGGCTTCGTGACCCGTGGGCTCCACCGATGCAGCGCTCGTGCCATCACCTCTTTACCCGTCCCTGTTTCACCCAGTAACAGCACCGTGGCGGAAGAACCCGCCGCTCGCCGTGCCGTGTCGAGCAGCTCAGCCATACGTGGATTCTGCCCGACGACATGCTCATATCGTCCTCCCACTTCTGCTTGCAGGAGACCGATCTGACGCGTGAGAGCCATCTGAGTCATGGCCTTCTCAATCACGATGGAAAGATGATCGGGTTCAAACGGCTTCGTCAGGAAATCGCACGCTCCGAGCCGTATCGCCTCTACAGCCCTATCGATCGTCCCGAATGCCGTGATGACGATCACTTCCGGTACAGTCTGCAGAGGAATACGGGAACGTTTTTCACCAAGCTGTTTAAGGATATCGAGTCCGCTGAGCCCTGGTAATTCGATATCGAGCAGCATCAGATCGGGAGGGTCCTCCGCAACCAGCCTCAGCGCCTGCTCGCCATCTTCAATCGTCAACACCTCATGGCCCATCCAGGTCAAACGCTTCTTGAGCGCACTGAGAATATCCTGGTCATCATCGACAATGAGGATACGTGCCTGCATGGAACGCCTGTAGATCCAATTGAGCGAGGTGTCATTGTAGTGGAAGACAGGACGGAAGAGAAAGTACGTCGGCGGCCGGCCTCAGACACGCATCATTCAGGCTCATAATTGAGGTTCGGCGAGAGCCAGCGTTCGACGATCCGAAGATCCATCCCCTTGCGGTACGCGTAGTCCTCAACTTGGTCTTTGCCGATCTTGCCCACGGCAAAGTACCTGGCGTCCGGATGGGCGAAATAGAATCCGCTCACGGCCGCAGCCGGCCACATGGCAAAGCTTTCCGTCAAGGTGATCCCGGTATGTTTCTCCACGTGTAAGAGGTCGAACAGCAGTTTTTTCTCGGTGTGATCCGGACAAGCCGGATATCCCGGTGCCGGCCGGATCCCACGATATCGCTCACGGATCAAATCTTCGTGTGTCAATTGTTCAGCTTTGCCGTACCCCCACTCCTCCCTCACCCGTTTATGGAGGAATTCGGCAAAGGCTTCGGCCAGCCGGTCGGCAAGCGCCTTGGCCATGATCGAATTATAGTCGTCATGGTCTTTATCGAACCGCTTGCACAGGTCGTCCAGCCCAATACCGGCCGTGACGGCAAAGGCTCCTAGAGAGTCCTGCCCACCTGATTCTTTCGACGCGACATAGTCGGCCAACGACAAATTAGGCTGTCCCGCCGGTTTTTCCGATTGCTGCCGCAAATGATGGAATGTCGTCAGGAGAGTTTCTCGGGATGTCTCCTGATAGACCTCGACGTCATCACCGACACTCGCCGCCGGGAACAATCCATAGACGCCCTTGGCCTTGAGTTGTCCCTGTTCAACGATCTCATCCAGAAGGCGCCGTGCGTCCTCATACAGCTCCTTCGCTTTCGGTCCCACAGTGGTATCCTCAAAAATCGTCGGATAGCGCCCCCTCAATTCCCACGTGTGAAAAAATGGTGACCAGTCGATATAGGGGATGAGTTCGACCAACGATTGATCGGGAATCGTCCACACACCTATTGTCGCCGGCGTGGAAAGATCGATCGTCTTCCAGTCCGAGATGAACCGATTGGCGCGTGCTTGGGCGATCGGGATAAGCGGCTTCGCGCCGCGATCGTGGTGTGATTGCCTCACACGCTCATAATCATCCCTCACTTGCTTGACGAAATCTTGCCGCTGCGTGTGGCTGACCAGACTTCCCACGACGCCAACGGCCCGTGAGGCATCCAAGACATGAACCACGCCAGGCTCATAGGAAGGTGCGATCTTGACCGCCGTGTGCGCCTTGCTGGTTGTCGCGCCGCCGATCAACAGCGGCAGATCGAAGCCTTCGCGGGTCATTTCCTTCGCCACATGGACCATCTCGTCAAGTGATGGAGTGATGAGCCCGCTCAACCCGATGATATCCGGTTTGTTCTCCCGAGCAGCGGCCAGAATCTTTTCACAGGGCACCATCACGCCAAGATCGATGACTTCATAGTTGTTGCAGCCAAGCACGACGCCGACGATGTTTTTCCCGATGTCATGGACGTCACCCTTGACGGTCGCGAGCAAGATCTTCCCCTGAGCCCGGAAATTGCCGGATCGCTTCTTCTCTTCTTCCATGAAGGGCATGAGGTAGGCGACCGCCTTCTTCATCACACGCGCGCTCTTGACGACCTGAGGCAGGAACATCTTGCCCGATCCGAACAGGTCGCCGACGACGTTCATGCCGGCCATCAACGGCCCCTCGATCACGTCCAACGGCTTGGAATGTTTCCGTCGCGCCTCCTCCGTATCCTGGTCGATGTAGTCCGTGATGCCCTTGATGAGCGCATGGGATAACCGTTCCTCAACGGTCCCTTGACGCCACTCATCGTCTTTGACAACCGTCTTTCCTTTTGCCTTCACCGTCTCGGCGAAATTCACCAAACGTTCGGTGGCGTCCGGCCGCCGGTTGAGCAGCACATCCTCGACCAGCTCGAGCAAGTCTTTGGGAACTTCCTCGTACACGGCCAATTGACCGGCGTTCACAATGCCCATATCCAGCCCGGCTTTGATGGCCTGATACAGGAAAGCGGCGTGCATGGCTTCCCGCACCACGTTATTCCCTCGGAACGAAAAGGAAATATTGCTGATGCCCCCGCTGACCTTCGCGCCAGGCAAGTTCTGCTTGATCCACCGTGTCGCTTCGATGAAACTCACGGCATAGCCGTTGTGTTCCTCGATCCCCGTCGCCACGGTCAATATATTGGGATCGAAGATGATGTCTTGCGGCGGAAACCCGACTCGCTCCGTGAGAATCTTGTACGACCGTGCGCAGATCTCTTTCTTTCGTTCCAGCGTGTCCGCCTGCCCCTTTTCATCGAACGCCATGACGACAACTGCGGCACCGTACCGTCGGACGAGTGTCGCCTGCTCGACGAATTTCTGATCGCCTTCTTTCAGGCTGATACTGTTGACGACGGCTTTGCCTTGAATATTTTTTAGGCCCGTCTCCAGGACTTCCCACTTGGAGCTGTCCACCATGATGGGCACTTTGCAGATATCCGGCTCCGACGCAACGAGGCGAAGGAACTTCTCCATCGCCGCCTTGGAATCGAGCATGCCTTCGTCCATGTTGATATCGATGATCTGGGCTCCGCCCTCTACTTGCTGGCGCGCGACCGACAGTGCAGTTTCATAGTCGTTGGCGAGGATCAACTTTGCAAAAGCCGGCGAGCCGGTCACGTTCGTTCGCTCCCCAATGTTGACGAAGTTTGAATCAGGACGAATGGCAACGGCTTCAAGACCGCTCAATCGCGTGTACGGCTCGACTTTTGACAGCGCATGCGGTGTCACCCCGCGCACGGCTTCGGCAATGCACTTGATATGGGCCGGCGTCGTACCGCAGCAGCCCCCGACGATATTGAGCCACCCGTTTTCTGCCCATTCGCGCAGCTGGGGAGCCAATGTCTCCGGCGTTTCAGGAAACCCTGTCGGCAACAACGGATTCGGGAGACCGGCATTGGGATGCGCGCTCACGTAGATCGGCGCGAGGCGCGATAATTCTTCGATCAGGGGACGCATTTCTTTGGGGCCCAGCGCGCAGTTCATGCCCACGCTCAACAACGGCACATGCGAGATAGAATTCCAGAACGCTTCGACGGTCTGGCCGGTCACCCCACGATTGCTCCCGGCTTGGATGAACGTCACCGATGCCATAATCGGAACCGTACGCGCACCGGACGCGAACGCCTGCTGGATCGAAAAGAACGCAGCCTTCGCATTTAACGTGTCAAAGATGGTCTCCACGAGCAGAAGATCGACCCCACCGTCGAGCAAACCCAGTATTTGTTGTCCATAGGCGTTGACCAGGTCTTCATAGGTCGTCCCGCGAGCCGCCGGGTTATTGACATCCGTAGAAATGGACGAAGTCTTGGTCGTCGGTCCGATCGCCCCGGCAACAAAGCATCGCCGTTCCGGCTGCGCCTGCTGAACCGCGATGGCGGCACGCCGGGCACACTCCGCTCCTGCTTTGGACAATTCATAGCCCAAGGTATCCATCCCGTAATCCGCGAGCGAAATCGACTGCGAATTGAATGTATTGGTCTCAATGATGTCCGCACCGGCTTCCAGATAGTGCCGATGGATCTCTTCGATGACGGATGGCTGCGTGATATTCAGCAGGTCGTTGTGACCCTTGAGATCCTTTTTCCAGTCCTTGAATCGTTCGCCGCGAAACGCGGACTCATCCAGCTTCCGTTGCTGGATCATCGTGCCCATGGCACCGTCAAGGATTAGAATCCGCTCATGAAGAAGCTGCTCAATACTGCTATTCGTGTGGGCAACCGTCATCGACAAAAAATCCCTTCCTCAGCAATAGGATGTCGCTTTCGATCCTAACTGGAGCACGTCAGTTGCCGCAAGGCCTTTCAGAAACTATCACCCGGCGTGACTATTGCTCATAGCCCCCTTCAAAACTTTTTCTCACTCCTGCCATGGCAAACCGGTTGTTGTATTAGTACGATGAAGTTGCCTTTTAATGCTTGCATTGAGTGTATCTACCGTGGAGGTAACTATGGCCGCTCGACGCGCACGGCAATCCAGACCATGTGAGCCCACGCTGAAAACCATTTTTATATTCCTCTCCTGCTCCGACTCCCGCAGGTGGTTCATCGTCCTCAACCTACCGATGTTGGTTGTGTGCCCCATCGCGGGACTCGACGCAGCTGAAGCAGAGGAGACCGCTGAATCTCTGCCGAGGGAATGGTACGCGAGCGGATTCCTCATGCGCAGTTACCCGATCGACAGCACGCTCAAATTCGACGGAGACAAGATCCCAGACACCACATTTCATGGCGCGATGGGGGGAGGTCTCAAGATAGGGGTCTTTCCATCGTCCAAGTCTGTTTTTGGCGCAGAAGTTGAGTTATCTGGTCATGGGGGATCGATCACGGCACCGCAAACGGTAGTAGGCAACACGGTACGCTCGGCTCGGTTGGACACGACCGTATTCAACTTCATGGTCAATGCCCTCGTTCGATACCCCGGTGACCTCATTCAGCCCTACACTGGTGTCGGTCTCGGGTTCTCCATCATTCAGACGGATGGCCACACTCAAAATTCCACCGGCATTGGCGAACCCGACTCATTGTCCGGGCTGGCCGTGCAAGGCATTATTGGAGTACGACTGCTTGTCACCAACCACCTCTTCGGGTTCGCTGAATACAAACCTATGCTGTTTTTTGGGAAAGAAGGTGACGGGTGTACTGTATGTAGCAGGTACGGCTGCCGAAAAAAAGCAAACTGTACGCCGCGTCCGACCCATAGCCTGGACTCTCAATCCCATTGCGTATTGGCCGGAATCGGCTTTCGTTTCTGACTTTTGAAGACAAAGACATCGGCACGCATGGCTATCGTAATCCACAACGACGGTCTTGGCTGGACTGTGTCGGCTGAGCGTCTGGTGATGCGCTCGACTCATTGACAGTCTTGCGCCGCTCCACATACCATACCTATCAATGCCTATCCTTCCTGCCGCCGCAACACTCGCCATAACATTTTTTTTTGCAGGTAGCGCCATCCTGGCAACTCACACAAACGCCGCACCCTATTTCGAAGATGGATTTTTAGGGCTCTCTCAGGAAGAATTGCACGACAAACTTGGCATGCCGCAGGCCGTGCGGGACCGAAAATCCGCGCTGCGTGTCTTCACCTATTACCCGATCGCCGATTGGTTGAAGTACTTCGGTAAGCTAGTATCCCCTGAAAACGGCGAGGACGTATATACCTCCAAGCGTGAAGGCATCGACATCCGTTACTCCTTCAGCTACATGGTCGACCCGAACGATCACCAAGAAACCCGGCCGTTGACCGTACGCCTCGTAGACATCGAATTTTCTCCCGCAGTGCCGATCAGCCGTCTCCCATATTTGATACCGGAGTTCCGTCCTTCAACCGATCCGACCGACCCTGCCTTTCGATCCAACGTTTGGGTGCTGTTATTCAAAGGCTCTCCCTCGGCTGATGCCCGTTTCATCGTGAAAGAAAATGGAAAAGATCAGCTCGAGTGGACTCTCTGCTACCAGCTCTTCTCGATGCAAGGACTCCCCGACCGCTTGACCACCGAGGCATTGATAGACCGTGTGGAAATCAGCACTCAGAGCCTGCAATTAGTGACCCTCAGACAGCGGCACACCCATGAACGGATTACCAACCCCTATGCCGACCAATTCGACCAGCAGCCGGCTCTGGCAAAACCGCGAGCGAAGACTATTCCAATCCCCAAATATTCGGAGTGAGCGGTAAAAGCCCGCAGAGCGTGATGAGGATGTCTAGGGAACTTGCTTAAGGCGATCCTGTTGAGCTTGTCCCGTTGTGGCCGCCTTTTTCTTCATGGCGTCCATCGGACCACCGTCGCTCGTATACATGAGTACCGGAGTTCCGATCGCAAGAACGAACAACAGCGCCATGGCCAACAGTCGAATCATCGGACTGTTTTTGCTCATGTACATAACGACTAACAGGACTACCGCCGCGATGCCGGCATAGGACAAAATGGGTGACTCCGCCAGACTGAACTTCTTCATGTCGAGCGACGGCACCTGAACCCCAAAACCCTTGACCTGTTCCTTGACGGTGTCCACCATGGAAGGCGATTTTTTCACTGAATCGGGACGCTCATGAGTCTTGACCTTGGCGCGATACTTGTCAGGAATTGTCTCCGGCGAGTCGGTAAAGACCGGATTTCCCTGATCATCGATATAGGAATACACGGTGGCAGCATGGGCCCTGACGGCATCCCATTGCCAGAACGATAGAGCAGTAACGATCAAGCAGAGTATACCGAGAGTCCAGTCTCTTCGATATGACATGGCTCTAAGTATATCCCGTCGCCTGTTATTTGGAATTGATTACTGAAAACGACCCATAAACGGCCCTTCCTTGACCTCGAATATGACCCGCTGTTAGCATCCCATTTCTTGCAAATCATGACCATCGAATCACAACACCTCGCTCTCAACTCTACCGATGAAGAGCCGTCGTTCATTCGCCGCCGTCCGGTTAGAATCATCATTTATGCCGGGCTTGCGTTGTTTGTCCTCATGGCAGTGATCTGGCCGATGATTGTCCAGCTCGGCGATCCGGACTTTCGCAAGCACATCGAGCAACACCGTGTCATGGTCGGGATGAGTAAGGATCAGGTTCTGCAATCATGGGGCGGACCACAAACGATCAATACGACGTTCACCAAAGACGGGATCAGGCAGGAAGAATGGATTTTCGAAGACTGGGAAAGTGCAGCGGTCGTTCGACATCGCTATCTCTATTTCGAGGAAGGCGTACTGATAGGCGGATGGTACGAAGGATCGCGCGAACGCCGCTCCCGCGACTTCCCCGCGGATAAACCTCACCCCAGAGTTCAGCCGTAGGCCGCCGAGCGGCAGCGTATCTCGTGAATCGTCGTTCGTATCTCGCGGTCAAGAACCTATTTGCTTCATTCTTGCTTGCGGCGAGTGTGGTTTCTTTGTCTATCGTTAGGCGGATGCTTCGCGGATCGAGAGCCTCAGCCGGCTCAGAAGGACTTCGGCACGAGTCCGATCGGACACGTCAACCATAACCCGGCTCACAAAGAACGGCATTCCGGGGTAGAGGCTGCTGACATGCTCTCCATGGATGACGTACGCGATGCGGTTGCCATCGAGCAGGCTCTTGATCATCGCGAGCTCGCCGACATCTTGTGCGTTGGTGAGATGAATCATTCGCATGAGCCGCCCACTGCCCGGCTATTCAACCGCTAGAAACCTGCTCTTCGTTTGCACTTTGCCTTCCATCTTATTACACTCAAACATGACTTACGGCGTTTCTGTGATTCGGGCACGCCGTTCCTGGCCCGGGCCACCCGAGATGGTGAGCACGCGCTTCCACTCACGAACCTGATAAATGGCCCATGCATTCGGTTGGCCCTTGAAGAACGCCGTGGGATCCTCGCCACTGGCATTGAGGAAGATCGGTTCGGTGAATCCCTCTTCAAGCACATAGTCAAGCAACGATTCCGTCGTAAACCCTGTTCCGCGAAGGGTCACGTCGGCCAGCACATTGAGGATGTCGTCGGGATTCTGAATCGTTATTGGATTCATCAGCTGTTACTCTGCAATCCGAATTGTACCGACCCTCTATCCGAGAAGGCAAGATATCATGTCCTCAACGATAAAAAAATCCGCGTTTCTTGAAGCGCTCCTCCAGATTATGGACAACAAGCATCACTGGGCTTGGGAATATTTTTCTTCCGGTCGAGTGAGTAAAGCTCAGCTCAAAATTCACTTTCAGCATGAGTACGCCGTCTATGTTCGAGACTTTCCTGTCTTCCTATCACGGATCCTTGGAACCAACCCTCCGTTTTCAGTCCGCCATATGCTGGCCGAGAACATCTATGAGGAAGAAACCGGAGGGCTCTCGTTGGGGAAATCTCATCCTGAGCTCTTCTTGACGATGATGGAAGGATTGGGTTTCCACCGGCGGGATTTCGAACGTGCCCGTCTGCTGCCTGCGGCCAGAACCTATCGCGCCTGGCTTGACCATATGTCGGGCCACCGTCAATGGGTGATGGCCGCTGCGATCTTGACGATATTCGTTGAAGGAAGCGTGAACGATCGCAAAGAGATTCTTAGGCCTCCTGAGAAAAAGAAGCATCCGGATGATATCGAATCCATCATCAGCCTTCATCCGTTGGTCCGGTATTATGGGGCATCCCCAAACCGAATGGACTTGATCCGGGCCCACCAACTGGTCGAAGCAGGCCACCGGCATGATGCCTATGAGATGGTCGTCAATTACACACCGCCCGCCCTTCGGCAATCGGTCCTGACGTGCGTAAAAAAAAGTTTGTCGTTGTGGCTGAGCTATCGCGATGCGGTCGCCCGCGCCTGTGGTATCAAGACGCTCTAATGGCCCGATCCTTCCTCTCCTTGTGTGTGCTCTTCCTTGCCATGAGCCATTCCGCTTCGGCCACCGGCGCTGATGTTCTTACGGACATGGCTTTGATTCCTCCGGGAGAGTTTACGATGGGAAGCCCCGAGGGAAGCGACGGCTTCCCTGATGAACATCCGGAACGACGTGTCATCCTCAGCGGATATTTTCTTGACCGATTTGAAGTCACCAATCAAGCCTATGCCGCCTTCGTGCAAGCAACGGCTCATCG
>CAZPNQ010000055.1:0-23204 GCA_964587955.1 uncultured Nitrospira sp. | reverse complement strand
TGGCACCCTCCTTAGAAGGTCGTCTTCTCCTTGCGGTGACGAGGTCCTGATCGCCGCCTTGCATCTCTCCCCGCACCGAGACAAGTCCAGACAGTATGCCATTCTCGAATCGCTTGCTATGAGCGGGTCCCTCGCATTCTATGGGATACCGTTTCTTTGGGCACTGATTGACGGGATGCGCCCTTTGTCTGAGCACGGGTGACTGTCTCAGGACTGAAGCCATACCGTGAGGCCGAGATGATTTGGCGACGCACATCCTCGATCGGCGATGTGATCGAGGTCGCCGCCGGTTTTCGTAGGCCCAACACATCCCAGCGGAAGTTTATTTTTTTAGAATTGTGCATTCTCCGTCGATGGGAGCTCCTAATTTTCCAATATAAATACATAATATTTCTCCAATTCATCATGTCTTGACTTGAAGAATGACCGGCAAACTAGCTGTGACTTTACTTTGCCTGAGGAACCAGGCGTTGCTCTGCATCGCACATCCTTATATGGCGGGTTGGTTACGCTGATGTTACGGAATAGCGACCGAGTCGTAAAATTACGTGAAGAGCGGTCAAAGTTCACACGATACTAACGATTCGGAAATGCGATGATGACGCATGAGCGGCAGAATGCCCCTACAGGGTCATAAGTAACGGAGGCCGGATATCATGATCGCTCAATTCTCGAGTGGATCCGTTTTCTTTGTGTCATTAGTATGTTTACTGTTCGTAATTGCCATCGGCATCTTCGGTATGGTTATGAGACCGATCCGGTGGTGTGAGCGCAGCCGTCCAGTCGGTGAGACACGTGCTACGGCGTGGCCACGAAAATGCCAGATAGTAAATGGTAGTGGTATGGATCTCGTTCGAGCTATCGTGCACACCACTATCTTCGGATGAGACAGAAAGAAATTGAGACCGTGCTGTGTGGCGGTTGAATTCCTGAGACGATGTGGATGCTAAGTCAAATCGTGTCGTCGAGGTAACCAGAGATCGCGGTCATGAAGCGAGGTCCATCTGGTTGAAACACTATCGTCTCCGCAGCGAGAACCGATGGAACCCACACATTCGATCCGGTTCTTGCAATTCATCATGCTCACAATTAACGTCCTTGTTCTCAGAATCCCTACAAGCCACGTAGTTTACCGCCGCCATGCTGATACCATTGTGTACATCAATCCTACAATGGTACCCACCAGGAGTGCTTCGATGATGCCCGACGTCATATTTGCTCACCTCCTTCCATGATCATGGTTGCACAGCGCACTGTGCCGTCGATCGGGATTGGCATAAGGCTAGACTATCGGAAGATGGTTTCGTGCCGGTTACAATCGTGACAATTGCATGTAACAAATAGTGCGTTGGCTTAAGCTGATGGGATAACCGGATTGAGATCTATTCTGCCGTCATAAATTGTGACTGGCGAGTGGGGCATCTTTCCGGTCGATGTCAATGATTCCCTGCTTCATCAGGTTCTCAGTTGCTTCTCATTTATAGACGTTCTACACAATCGGTTTTGCGCTCTGCTCGCTGGCGAGAGGGATTCAGTTTCTGCCGCAAGTTGGGGATTCAACCCCAAGACTCTCGCTCGCCCTCAGGAGAAAAGCAGACAGCCTAGACAGCGTTTTTCTGCGCGAAGTGATCGGTACAAACACGATTCAGTCTCTGAGTAGCTCATACATAAACAACTCGCATTACACACCAGACATGGAGTTGGGTACAGCTTCACGGCATCAGGCTCAACCGCGAGACGGGAGAGAGTGAACCTCCGAATGCCTTAACTAGCCGCAGACGATTTCTTCTCCAGCACGCGATATTCGAGATCGATCGCCGTTCCTTATCTCTCAGCATTGATGCGTTACAGTGCAAATCTCGAATGTCATCGCATTCTGAGCTTGGTGACTCCCGTTGCTGGCGAAGAAGCCTCGAATTGCATCGCATACCCTTGCTTGCATGTTTACCGAGTCTTCACAGCGACGTAATACACCTGTAAACCGCTTCGCTCAGAGTGTTCGCACTTATGTCGGTGCGAAGGATCCTCTCTGCTGATTTTCAGGACTGAGTTCAATCTCAACCCACACGTGGAGGTGATGATGACGTCGTTACGTACTGCGGCTATCGCTATGGGCCTAAGCCTTCTCTGCTCGATCACGGCGTCTGCTGTGCGGGCATCTCCTCAATTTGTGAATGGACTTGCCCTGGATGGCGCACTACTCGACAGCAGCGGAGGCATCACACCGAATACCGGCCGTGTTGGGTATTTTTCTGACATTTACTATGACGCACAACGTCATCACTGGTGGGGTCTTTCTGATCGAGGGCCTGGCGGTGGGTTCCTCAACTATGACACCCGCGTCCAACGTTTTCGCTTAAAAGTGGATAAGAAAACTGGTGCGATCAGCGGTTTCAAGATCCGCAAGACAATCCTCTTCAAAGACGAGGCTGGGAATCCGATGAATGGATTCGCTCCGACCCCGACCAACGTTCTGGGAAATGCGTTTGATCCGGAAGGGTTCGTCATCGGGCCAAAAAACCGCAGTTTTTATGTCTCTGACGAGTATGGTCCCTCTCTCTACGAATTCAACTCCAAAGGGACTCGCATAAGAACGTTTGCTATTCCACCCAACCTCACTCCTCGCGACGATGCCGGAATGCCTAATTTCGCCGGCGATACGGGGAATACGAAAGGCAAGCGTACGAACCGCGGCTTCGAAGGTCTCGCGATCAGCCCGGATGGAGACTATCTTTATGCTATGCTGCAGAGTGCCATGCTCGACGAAGGCGGCGGTAACGGCGTATGCAATCGGATCATCAAATTTAGCACCGCCACCGGCACCGCGGTCGCCCAGTATGCCTACCAGATGGAAGGTTCCAACCAGGGTCGCGGCATTTCCGCGCTCTTCGCGATCAATGATCACGAATTTCTGGTGTTAGAGCGTAACAATCGTGGAATAGGCGTAGGCGCCGAGTTCTCACCCCCTAACAAGAAGCTCTACCGGATCGACATCACCGGCGCCACTGACTTTAGTCCTCCTTCGCCGCCGTTCCCCACCGCCAATTGTCCTGCCGGGAAGGTCACCAAAAACGCGGTTCACTTCCTTGATATCGCAGCCGACACGCTTCCTGAGCTTGGTAATAAGGTGCCGGAGAAATGGGAAGGATTAGCCGTTGGACCGCGGTTGAAGGACGGCAGCTACGTGATGGTAACTGGCACAGACAACGACTACAGCGTGACGCAGAACGCCACCGGCCAGCAGTATGATGTGTATTTCCGTGTCACTGACGCCGATCCCTTCATCAGCTCAATCCAGTGCCCGCTCGGATTGACCACAGGCTGCTTTACGACAGCCGATATCACGGCCGATGGTACCATCAACGTGATGTTCGACCTACCCAGAGATGGCAGTTATAGGCTGCTTCCTGGTGTTCTGCATGCCTACAAGGTTCCAGCGGCTGATTTGGGCAGCTTTGTCCGCCCCGGCAGTCACAGCAAGAAGATTCATGACAAGACAATTAATGAAAAGGGAGATAGGGATGACAACCACGATGATGACGATGATGAAGAGAATGAAGAATAAGAGGAGTACCGATCCTCTCCCAATTTAGACAAATGAGAACCGCGACCTATTTTGCAACCGTAACCAAGGCTGGCTGTGGACGACAAGGTTCGAACTCCACCACTTATGGAGGAACTCCGATGAAAACCCACATCATCCTGTTCAGGCCAGAAATTACCAACTTTATCTCAGCAAGTGAACGAGTGCAGAGCATGCTGGGATGATGGATTGCTGTTCACCGATGGAATCGTGAATTGGGATCAGGAAAAGACCAATAAATGCCTCAATGCCCATGGAGTGTCGATCATCGAAGTAACCAAGCGAACCGGTCTTCCCTGGGATCCGAAGCGTCGCAAGGGCGACTCCGAACCACCGCCGATCCTGCGGGTCATTACGAAGGACGATGGTGGCCGAATCGGCACTTAGCGTAGCCCAATGCCAGGATTAGGTGAAGGGCACCCACCTTGCGCAACTTATGACCTGCGCCGTGATCCCACAAAAGGAGGATCTAACAGGTGAGGAGGAAAAACGGGTGATTGTCCTCCGCAGTGAATGTCCGCGTTCTGTCCGTGTTCGTGTCCGTAACTGATTCCCAAAACTTCCAAAACGGGAAAAAATTCAGTTGAGAGACATCGAAGCCTTCGGGTAGGGTAGGTTTCACACAGAATTTGGAATCCGTTGGGATGATTTGGAGCCGGTGGAACGGCTCAGACCCCTTCGAACTCGTAGGTCGCAGGTTCAATCCCTGCCGGGAGCACCATGGATTCAATGAGTTTTCAGGTATCCCTCTCGGATGCACTCACTGGTTGCGCAGAGATGCAAATCCGACCCCCATCGGGGTGACTTACTTGTCGAGCCGATTTACCGCCTACCTATTGCCATCAGGGGTTCATGTTCGGCAAGTCTGCCGCTATCGCGATTATTGCGATCGAGAGCATAGCGCATAGGCCAATTTTATATGGGTAAAATGAAGCCGAAATGGCAAGCGGGGAGGCTGGCTACGTGCTTCCTTATCCTTATGACGAGTCTACCGAGTGCATGGGCGACATCGAACGATACGCCCAGCACTGAGGGGCCATCGTTGGAGGAGACGTTGTCATTTATCAAAGACACCTGGGAAGCGTGCGCAACGATGAACAGTGGTTTGCAACGTATGATCGCGAAGGACGGATCGCTCTGGCATATGGATAGAATGGCGAAAGTCGATGTGGCCGTGATGCCTCCCTCAGCCCTCAAAATCGTGACACGCTTGAATGAACGCAGGAAGTTGAGTGGGATATTCGGACTTCAATCACCGGCAGAAAGAATTCAGGAATTTGACTTGACCGCGCTATCACCGAACGTGACCCTGGAGCAGGAGGGTGAGAACAGCAACCTCTATGGAGTTCGTCTGCGCTGTACGCGCGGCGCGTGCGTGACTGAATGGCTGGCCTCTCTCGCAATGCCGGGAAAGCCCATGCATGACCTAAAAACCGGCAAATTGGTTGTCTCGAATCTCGAGGAGCTTGTGTATGAAGATCGCGCTCCCAAAGAGAATCCGGGTGAAAGGAAGGGAGAGGTGTATATTCCGGTCTGCGATAAAGCGTCTTTAGAAAGTCTTTCGAAAGCCTTTCACCACGCTATCATCAAAAGTGGCGGGAAAAAGCCGCTATTTTAGGGAGCCCTTCAACCCATTCCTCATGACGGTCTTGCCCATCTGCTACCCGAAGGAGAGTTGGCAAAATAGGCTTGGGTATGAGGGCGGGGTAATTCCCGTCTTGATTTTCAACTATTTGCCTGTGTAGCCTTCCCATATCGGGTATTCGGTTGCTCGGGTGTGTCTTCGAATCCAATAAGATTGCAGAAACAATTCCTGGCAGGGGGGTATGAGACAAGTGACCTATTCCCACACATTCAATGGGTTAGGATCGTGCGAGTTTGTCAGGTATCAACTAAAGCTGGATACAACCATGATGGAATTTCGTCTATCGTAAGGCGCCTATGCGTGAAAGAGGTTATCCCGTGCAATCGTTTTGCCGATAGAGGATACAGGTGACGTTTGGAGCGGTATACTGTGAACAGACAGGACGGTTTGACCGGACCAGACAATACTCCTGCTGTGAAAGGCGCTTGAATCAGATTCATCCGATGAACCCGTGGATCTGCGAATGCGGATGATGCAGTCAGTGAATCGAGCAAGAAGAGGGAGGTACTATGATCCCCGTTTTGCACGACGTGAGAGCGGCATTTTTTCTCGTGATCGCACTGGCCATGCTGTTGTTTATCTGTGCGCTGGCTGGCCTTGGCACGGTGCTACAGCCGGTCCGTTGGTCTGATCGAAAAGGATATCGCTGAGCACAAGAGAGCCTGTCCGTTTACGCCGACAGTTGGGGCATGATCGGATTTCTCCATCTTGTTTCGTGCTGTTCCATTTCAGTTCCTCCATCTAGCCCACTAACAATCCTCCGCCTTGCCAAATAATTGAATTCATTAGGCGTCCCGTCATTCATCAGCTAGGCTCTTGCTAAAGTATCCCCTTTACACAGCGGTGCTATATTTGTTTGAAGCGGAAACTAGCGAGCATCACAGACTCTCGTCCATGCCCGATGCACATGAATTCTTGAGCAGCGAATCAAAATGTCACCCGGAGGAAAATGGTCATGAATAAAGTGATTGCCCAGTTCGGAGCGGTGATGGTGGGACTCATCTTGTTATCGAACCAAGGCTGTAACACGAAGTGGCTCAAGTCTGGCGATGAAAGCAAGGCCGGGAACGAAAGTTCGAAGCTGCCAAATATGTCAGGAAGCACCGGCCGTGAATTAAGCGGGTTCTCTCGTAATCCGTCAGAAGAACGTCTTGCGCAAGGCGGATATTCGACGTCTCTAACCCCCTCAGGGCTCAATGCGCGTCAGCGCGCTGAGCTGACAAGAGAAGAAAAGGCTGCGCTTGAGGCAGGTCTGCAGGATGTGTTTTTTGGTTACGACCAATGGACCCTGTCCAATACCGGCATGGAAGCGCTGAATCAGGATGCTGCTTATCTCAAGGATCATCCGGGCGCCTTACTGAAAATTGAAGGGCACTGTGATGAGCGGGGCACCACCGACTATAACATGGTGTTGGGCGACAAACGGGCCAAGGCTGCGCGAAGCTATCTCGTGGAAGTGGGGGTGAGTCCAAAGCAGGTGGCGATCGTGTCGTATGGCAAAGAACGTCCTTTCTGCGTTGATCGGGATGAATCCTGCTATCAGCAAAATCGTCGTGGTCACATACTTTTGTCGACCACTAAATGAGGCGCTTCATGGGTGAGGCGGCATTCGCGTGGGGCACACCAAGGTTTCCTTCTAGGATTACTAAGACGAGGATTCTTCGTTGAAAAAGCTGGGTTCATTGTTCAGGTCAGAAACCATCGACCGGACTTCATCCAAACCTCGCGCACATGAACGGCGAGTCCAGCCCAGATTCACTGCGCAATTTAGAAGCACTTTCTCCGGACCCAGACAGGAAGGACAGGGTCGAACTCTGGATGTTTCTGTGGGCGGTTGTAAAATCGAAAGCGACATGAAGATGGAGCAAGGCGCGAAGTTCGAATGCCGGCTTCACATTCCGGGCCTTGATTGGCCGTTGCGGATTGACGAAGCCACTGTGCGTTGGGTTGACGGCAATAGTTTTGGATTTGCTTTTTCACGTATCACTCCAGAGGAATTGGCTAAGCTCAAGACGGTACTCTCTGAATTTGAACAGGACGAATAATTCTTCCTGCGTCACTCACTTTCACACTTCTCCCACTCGTTCGTCATCCTTGATGCCTTTCGGCAGGGAATCTCGCCGATCTCTGTTGATCCTACACTTTCCGTAGACGCCATCCTAAACACGGTTGACATGGCGACCGTAACTGTCACAAAGTACGGATGGCTGACACGTAACCGAAAAATCTCGGCATGAGGATAGAGAAAGGAGTCGGGAGTGGAACAGAGGTATGCAATCACCGTGAAGTTCTTGGTCGATGCCGATTCAGCAGAAGATGCTGAAGAGATGGTCGAAACTGCCTGTGAAAAGGCGTCCGCCTCATTCCCAGAAATGAGTTACGAAGGGATTGAGGATATTGAAGAGGAAGAGGAAGAATAGTCCGGTCTCATCTCGTGACAATATCCCACTACAGTACTCGACGTGTCTACGATGCGAAATGAATCAGGATCCATCTCCTCTCACGAGCAAGTTGCTATTCTCGCAGGCGGCTGTTTTTGGTGTC
This sequence comes from uncultured Nitrospira sp., assembly GCA_964587955.1. Classification (GTDB taxonomy): domain Bacteria; phylum Nitrospirota; class Nitrospiria; order Nitrospirales; family Nitrospiraceae; genus Nitrospira_D. The sequence continues at coordinate 15,432 of CAZPNQ010000055.1, read as the reverse complement.
TGGAGGCTGTGTATGATCAAATCGAAGGTGCGAGATCGGTCGAGTCGGGCTACATAGGCGGTGGTCCGGACAATCCTACCTATGAAGCCGTGTGTGGAGGGCAGACCGGCCATGCCGAAGCCGTACGGATCATCTTTGATCCTGAGGTCATTTCTTACAGAGAGCTTCTTGAAATCTTTTTTTCCCTGCATGATCCTACAACTCTCAATCGACAAGGTAACGACAGTGGAACCCAATACCGCTCAGCAATTTTCTACTCTAGCCCTACACAACGACAGACAGCCGAAACACTGATAAAAACTCTGACTGATGAAAAACTGTATGGGGCTCCCATCGTGACTCAGATTGTCCCGGCTACTCAATGGTATGAGGCGGAAGCATACCATCAAGAATATTTCGTTCGAAATCCGCTCCAGGGCTACTGCCAGTTTGTCATAGGCCCCAAGGTTGTGAAAATACGCAAGCAATTTGCCGCGCGATTGAAGACCTAGACGTCATCCCTTCACCGGCTGAACCAACTGGTCAGCATATCTCGTATAGCGCCGAACATCGCAGGCTTCTGGAATACTTGGTGTGTTTTCAGCAGCACCTCGGAATGCACGGCACAAAAGGGCCATTCACCGGCCGGATTGCCCTGGACTTGGGCAATGATGGAGCCATCCGCTTCGGAATGTGACGTTTGGATAACAATCAGCGGGCTGTTTGGATCGAGTATGCAGGTATCGTCAGTCCGATTCGGTCGGCTTGGAACAGGTTTGCTGATGCGCACACGTTGTTCCCCATTCGAAAACACCGTATCCCCATCTCGAAAAGGTCCGGTAGGAGCCAGTGAATACAGGACAAGAGGAGCAAGCAGAATAATCAATGCCGCTATGCCGATTGACCACAGTGGAGGTTCGGCGTGGTTGCCGTCATTCGTGCGAGATGGTTCGCTCATATTTTAGAGCTACGATACCGGCTCGTTTTTGGCCATTGATGTGCGGCCGTCTAGAGTGAAGATTCTTACCCTCCCACCATACCGAAATCGTAAGCGATTTAACACATCTGCAACAAGTCCGTAGCATCATCTTAACTTTAGTTCTCTATACCTCGTCGCGTCGTGGGATCGCGCACGCTGTACACAGTGCGAATGTGAACGACGTAATTAACAAGCGGAGGGAGGGAATCGAATGAAGGGATGGTGGTTGGCAGTCAAGGTGTGTGTGATCGGTCTCGGGTTGATCTTCCAAGCCAGTCTGGCTCATGCGAGCGTGGAGGATCTCTTGTATGAAAAAGGGCAGATTACGAAAGAAGAGTGGCTTAAGCTAAAAGCTGAGCACGAAAAAGAAGAAGCGATTATTCAAGAGCGAGCATCGCTCAAAAAATGGTTCGATAAGATCAGTATCCGTGGCTACGTGCAAGCTCGCTATACTTACCTTCCTGGAGATAAATCCATTCGGAGCGAGTATGATAATACCATTCGGGATAATACAGGTTTCGCATTCCGCCGCGTCCGCCTCGTCATTTCAGGCGACATTACTGATTGGCTGTCATTCTACTTTCAGCCGGAATTCGCAGGCTCTGTTCCTGGTACAACAGGAGATCAAAGTAATAATTTCGCGCAAATTCGCGACGCCTATGCCGATATCTTTATGCCTGTGCCCTTCCTCATGTTTGCGGAAAAGGAATTGCGGCTTCGAGTAGGGCAGTCAAAAGTTCCGTTTGGGTTTGAAAACCTACAGTCCAGTCAAAATCGAATTGCCTTTGACCGAAGCGACGGCATCAATAGCGCCGTGAACGGCGAACGCGATCTGGGACTGTTCATCTATTACACGCCAGCTGAGACGAGAAAACTCTTCAAAAGGTTGGTCGACTCCGGTCTCAAGGGATCAGGGGACTACGGAGTCTTAGGTATCGGGGTGTATAACGGCCAGACCATCAACGTCACGGAACGCAATGACAATAAACATATCGTTCTGCATGCGACCTATCCCATGGAATTACCTTATGGGCAGATCATCCAGTTTGGCGTGGATGCCTACCGCGGAACGTTCAATGTTGGGGCTCCATCAGGTACCGGTCTTCCAGGAACTCCTGCACCCGTCAATAACGGTAATATCCTCGACGAGCGAGTCGGGGTACATTTTGTGTTGTACCCTCAACCAATCGGGTTTCAAGCGGAGTGGAACTGGGGCAATGGTCCTCAGTTGAACGCCACCCGTACAGGCATTGAGGAGGGGGACATCCAGGGCGGCTACGTCCAAGGAATGTACAAGTGGGACGTGAATAAGCCGTGGTTGACAACCCTTATCCCCTATGTCCGTTACCAAGAATACAGCGGTGGAAAGAAACATCGGACGAATTCGCCTTTCAATGTCGTCCGGGAATGGGAAGTTGGGTTTGAGTGGCAATTGGCTAAGTCACTGGAATTCACGATCGCCTATGCCCGAAGCAGACGCACCGATACGCAGACCGCGCCTTACGCAATCCGCGAAGGAGACATTGTCCGTACTCAGTTGCAGTACAACTTTTAACAGTGGGGTTTTGATGAAAAGAGGGACGACCGACGGTCCCTGAGATCAAGAGGGGGCAATCACATCAGGCCCATCCAACATGTAACATTCCCGTAACACGTATGTAATGCCATGGCAATAAGACGAGACTATTCTATCGGTAATGAGTTGGTGATTACGAAAGGACCATTTATGAGAATATCGGCTGCCAAGCCTACTGTCTCGTGCCTCATCATCCTTGGAGTTTTACTTTCGGCTATCCCATCGGTCTACGCCGATGATGTCATAGTGCTGGATTCAGCCTTGAAAGGCTATGTCAAAGTCACTGGAGTGTCCGGCAACGTCAACAGCATCGGTTCGGACACGCTCAATAACCTCATGACGCTCTGGGCCGAAGGATTTCGCAAACAATATCCGAACGTCAAAATCCAAATCGAAGGCAAAGGATCGAGCACCGCGCCTCCGGCCTTGATCGAAGGTACGGCACAACTGGGACCGATGTCCCGAGCGATGAAGAGTACTGAGATCGATGCCTTCGAAAGAAAATTCAGGTACAAACCCACCGCATTCCCTGTGGCGATCGACGCACTGGCCGTCTACGTCAACAAGGATAACTCGGTTCAGGGACTCACGATGACGCAGGTCGATGGGATCTTTTCCAAGAGTCGCCGGCGTGGCGCTCCGGAAAACCTCGAACGGTGGGCACAGCTGGGCATTACAGGCGAAGTGGCGGCTTCTCCGATCAGCATCTATGGTCGTAACTCAGCCTCCGGCACCTATGGGTTTTTCAAAGAGTATGCGTTGAAAAACGGCGACTACAAGGATGAGGTCAAAGAACAGCCGGGCTCCGCATCTGTGGTGCAGGGAATCACAGAAGATCAAGCAGGCATTGGTTACAGCGGGATCGGCTATTTGACATCCGGTGTGCGAGCCCTTCCACTGGCAGAAAAAGAAGGAGGGACATTCGTTGCGCCGACGCAAGCCAATGCTATGAATGGCTCCTATCCCCTCTGGCGGCATCTGTTGATCTATGTGAACAAGGCACCGAACAAACCGCTCGACCCTCTCGTGAAGGAATTCGTCAAGTTTATCTACAGTAAAGAGGGACAAGCCATCGTCATCAAGGATGGATTCTTCCCTTTACCGCAAGCCGTTATTGAGAAGGAATTACCGAAAGTTGAATAAGTTTCATCAAGCCAGCTGCGTGGAACGGATTAACCGTGGTAGGGCTTGATTGCGCACCATTCTGCGATAGGTGCAGGACAGATGATATTGCGAAAATGTTGAGAACAGGGGCGATGCTCTGGCGATGAAGATGCAGCCATTCACTCCAATACCTGCGATTCAAGGGGAGCCTTCGATGGGCGGGGGATCTTTCCCTAGCCCCGCCCTCGTCGGCGGAGTGATCAGTCGCCGCAAAATCCGAACGATCACAGATCGGCTTGTAGGCTTCATCATCAAGGCCGGCGGGATCGGAATTATTCTTTGTATTCTCGGGATGTGTGTATTTCTGGTAAAGGAAGTCCTTCCGCTCTTTCAGCGGGCTCACGCAACGTCAACTGAACCGATTGCACTCTCGCCGCTGGAGCAGTCGCCCGCTGCTGCCATCATTGGAATCGATGAGCAGCAAGAGATCGTTTATGCGCTACGGGGTGATTCCCTCGACTTTGTCTTTTTAGGTGAGGCTGCTCACGCATCATCAAAAATCCCTTCACGGGCCTTGTTGCCGAACGGGTCTGTCACGGCTTTGGCTCGTGCCTTCGGGAAGGGGCATAACCTGGCTATGGGGACAGGGGATGGGCGTGTCATCCCAGTGACGATCGATTTTGTTCAGGAATTTACTGGTAACGAACGTTCGATCTCCCCTTCCGTCACTGTCAACACACCGATCATTGCCGCGCCGACTCCACAAGCGATTACCAAGATTGCCTATCAGAGCACAGAATCCGATGTTCGAATCGCCGCCCTGCTACAGGACCGGCACCTCTGGTTGACCACCAGCCAAAACACATTGCGTCCAGATGGAACAAACGATTCGTCAATCACGCAGGCCGATCTCACCTCATACATCCCCGGCCATATTACGGCCCTCACACTCGGGAGTCGTGCCGATATTCTTTCGGTCGGAACAGAAGAGGGAAAATTGTATCAGCTCGATGTACGGGAACCTGCTCATCCCGTCCTAATAGAGACGGCTCAGGTTACGAATAAAGGCGAGGCTGTCACGGCGCTTGCCTATCTGATGGGGGATCGGAGCCTTGTTGTCGGCAGCGCCTCAGGGCAGATTGCTGTCTGGATGCCTGTGCGGGAACACCCTGGAACCAACGTCACCCATATGAAGATCGTCCATCGGTTTATCGCTCATCCAAGCGCGGTCACTGACATCACCATTTCCCAACGCGATAAGGGGTTTATCACGACGGATGCCGGCGGAGAAATCAGGCTGCATCACTCGACCTCGGAGCAAACGCTGCTCACGTTCACTCCGCAACAAGGTGCGCTTCTCAATACCTATTTTTCGCCCAAAGCGGATGGGTTGGTCAGCATGTCCGAGAATAATCGACTGATCCATTATCAAATTCGTAACCTCCATCCGGAGATCACGTGGGGGACATTATTTTCTCCGGTCTGGTATGAAGGGTACGATCGGCCTCAGCTTGTGTGGCAGTCATCGAGCGGATCGGATGACTTTGAACCCAAGTTCAGCTTGACGCCGCTTGTCTTCGGTACCATTAAAGGGACCTTCTACGCAGTGTTATTAGCGGTGCCTCTGGCCGTACTTGCCGCAATCTACACGGCCATGTTCATGCATCCGAATCTCCGAGCAAAGATCAAGCCCACGATTGAAATCATGGCGGCTCTTCCTACCGTGGTCCTCGGATTTCTTGCCGGACTCTGGTTTGCGCCCGTTCTGGAAAGAAACTTTCCCGCTATGACGGCGATGTTCATTGTGATTCCGTTGACCATCCTCGTCTCTGCCGGACTCTATCTTATGCTACCTGCCTCCTTTCGCCATCGTGTCAAGCCTGGAATCGAGGCGTTGCTCATGATGCCCGTCCTCGTCGTCGTGGTGTGGTGGTGCCTTGCGACCAACAGCTGGTGGGAGTCGCTCTTGTTCGATGGCCACTATAAGCCGTGGCTAGAATCGCACCTCGGCCTGAATTACGATCAACGAAATGCCATCGTCGTCGGTATGGCTATGGGGTTTGCCATCATTCCCATCATCTACAGTATTTCGGAAGAGTCTCTGTCAAACGTTCCAAAGAATCTCATCGCCGGTTCCCTGGCGCTCGGTGCGACACGGTGGCAAACACTTGCACATCTGGTCCTGATCTCAGCCAGCCCGGGGATCTTCTCTGCCCTCATGATCGGGCTAGGCCGGGCTGTTGGAGAAACCATGATCGTCCTGATGGCGACCGGCAATACACCGATCATGGACTGGAGTTTGTTCAATGGATTTCGAACGCTCTCTGCGAATATCGCGGTGGAGATTCCCGAGGCGCCGCATGGCGGAACGTTGTATCGCACGCTCTTTTTGGCTGGACTGCTCCTCTTTGTGGCCACCTTCGTGCTCAACACGGCAGCCGAATTGATTCGACAGCGGCTCAGAGCAAAGTACAGTCAATTTTAGTCGGAGCGGATTCAGTGGACGCAGCCTTGGCTAATGGTACGCGCAACTGGTTGGAGGAAGTCCGGCCAAGGTAGGGCAAGAGTCATACGATGAAACTGTGGCTTAAGCATTTCATGGCTAGCGGTGAGCTTTTCATATGGAGCTGCGGCGCTGGTCTTTCCCTGTCGCTCCTCATGGTGGGCGGGCTTCTGGTTCTCATCCTGTTCAACGGATTTGGCTATTTCTGGCCTGCTGACCTCGTAGAATTGACGTTGAAGGATGGCAAACATGTCATCGGTCAGTTGGCCGGAGAGGAAGTGAGTCCCAAAGGTATTCCACGGATCAGGGTGAAGGTTGGCAATCGAGATCTCTATGGGCTTGATTATCGTTGGATCAGTACCGATCAGATCGTTGAACGGACGAAACCAGTCGATCTCGTCATGGTGGAGAGACGTGAGTGGGGCAACTTTTATGGGCGCCTGCGGACGCTCTTCAAAGAAAACCAGCTCGTCGTCGCGGAGGGTGCAGATAGTGTATGGCAGGCCGTGCCGCCACTACTTCAGCATGCGGAATCAGGCGAGGCTGAGAGTCCGTACACGCTGCTTGTCATCGATGCCAATGGGAAAGAAAAGTCTCTCACACTTGGCCAAGTGATGCGGGTGTTGCGACCCAACGATCTTTCCACCTTGGAAAAGATGTGGGTCTATGCCGGCAATGTCTGGACGGTCCTGACGACTGAGCCGCGAGAAGCCAACACGGAGGGCGGAATCTTCCCCGCAATCTTCGGCACCGTCATGATGGTCATCATCATGAGTTTCGTGGTGACCCCCGTTGGCGTCATCGGTGCGCTGTACCTCAGGGAATATGCCCGTCAGGGAATCATTGTGCGGATCGTCCGTATCGCAGTCAACAATCTTGCCGGGGTTCCCTCGATCGTCTTCGGTGTATTCGGTCTTGGATTTTTTGTGTATGGCGTGGGAGGTACTTTGGATGCGTTGTGGTTTTCCGAACGGTTGCCGACTCCCACGTTCGGTACGGGTGGCATCCTTTGGGCCTCTTTAACGCTGGCTCTTTTGACCGTTCCTGTCGTCATCGTTGCGACAGAGGAGGGACTCGCTGCAGTGCCGCGAGAATACCGTGAAGGGTCGATCGGTTTGGGTGCGACAAAATGGGAAACCATGTGGAAAGTCGTGCTTCCCACGGCCCTACCCGGGATTCTTACCGGACTGATCCTCGCCATGGCGCGTGCGGCCGGCGAGGTCGCGCCCTTGATGTTGACCGGTGTGGTGAAACTCGCTCCTGCTATGCCGATCGATTGGACATGGCCGTTTCTTCATTTGGACCGAAAGTTCATGCACTTGGGTTTTCATATCTATGATGTCGGTTTCCAATCGCCGAACGTCGAGGCGGCTAAGCCCATGGTGTATGTCACCACATTGGTGTTGATTCTTGTCGTCGTGACGTTGAATTTGACAGGCATCGTCTTGCGAAATAGACTGAGGAGGAAATATGCTGGATCAGCAGTATGACGTGAAGTCCAGTGTTCCCACCCTTCCACCCCCTTCTTCGACATTGGAGCGGAGCATGGACACTCGTGATTCCAAGGTGCTGCACCAGCCCAGTGCTCAAGGGAAACCCAAGCTCCGGGTGCAAAGCTTCGACTTTTTTTACGGGCCGGTCCAATCGCTGTTCAAGATCGGCATGGATATTCCCGAGAACCACGTGACTGCGTTCATAGGACCTTCAGGCTGCGGAAAGTCCACATTGCTCCGCTGCATGAACCGTCTGAATGATCTCATCGAGGGCACACGCCATGAAGGGAATATCCTCATTGATGACGTCGATATCTTTAACCCAGAGATCGATATCACAGACCTTCGAAAACGTGTGGGCATGGTGTTTCAAAAATCCAATCCGTTTCCCAAATCGATCCATGAAAATGTCGCGTACGGGCCACGGCTCCAAGGCTTAAAGAGCCGGACGGTGTTGGAAGAGATCGTCGAGCGAAGTCTCCGCGGGGCCGGCTTATGGGAGGAAGTGAAGGATCGACTTCACAAGAGTGCACTCGGTTTGTCCGGAGGGCAGCAACAACGACTCTGCATCGCACGAGCCCTCGCGGTCAAGCCGGATGTCCTTCTGATGGATGAGCCTTGTTCCGCGCTGGATCCGATCGCGACCGGTATCATCGAAGAATTGCTGTTTTCACTAAAGAAGGAGTTGACCGTCGTCATCGTGACGCACAACATGCAGCAAGCGGCGAGAGTGTCGGATTGCACAGCGTTCATGTATCTCGGGCAATTGATCGAATTCGGACTCACGAAGCAGTTATTTACGAATCCTTCAAAGAAGCAGACGGAAGACTATATTACCGGACGATTTGGGTGACCCTATGGTTCAACGACATTTCGACGAAGAACTTGCTGAATTGAAGACGAAACTGGCGCGGATGGCCGGTCTCACGGAGGACCAGATCGACAAGGCGTTGACTGCGTTAGTCACACGCGATGCGACCCTGGCGTGCCGCGTGATCGAACGAGACCACAAGGTCAACGCGATGGATGTCGAGATCGATGAGGCGTGCATCGAATTGTTGGCGCTCCACCAGCCCGCGGCGCGCGATCTTCGGTTAGTGACGACGGCGATGAAGCTCTCAACTGAGCTCGAACGTATCAGTGATCTGGCGGAGAGTATTTGTGAGCGAGCGATCGAACTGAACGAAGAGCCTCAACTCAAACCCTACATCGACATTCCGCGGATGGGAAGCCTCGCACGGGTCATGGTGAAGGAAAGCATCGATGCGTTCGTCAAAGAGGATGCCACACTGGCGAGGAAAGTGATCATGGATGATGACTTCGTCGACGATCTCATGGAACAGTTGTTTCGTGAGCTCCTCTCCTTCATGATGGAAAATCCGCATACGATTTCGCGTGCCATACGGCTGAGCTTCATCGCCAAGTCTCTCGAGCGAGTGGCTGATCATGCCACCAACATCGCCGAGCTGGTTGTGTATTTGGTAGAAGGCAAGATCATTCGGCACACGGCGCCATCTGTTTCGCCGTGAGGCGCGATTTGGTTCCGCGTGCTGACACGACCCCGATGATTCAGACGCGCCTTCGTTTGAAATGACCTTCCCCCTGTGTTAGCATCGACCGCATGGGTGCCACCTCGGCTAAGCGGAAAGAAACCCGCCACGCCCCCTCTCCTCCTCCTCATATCCAGCGGGAAGTGATCGGCGTGATGCTGATCGCGTTGAGTCTGCTCATGCTCCTGAGCCTTCTGTCATTTGTGCCAGGAGAGGCGAAGATCGTGGCATCCGGTGTTCCCGCCGGCGACCCGCCGCGGAATCTTATTGGTACATTCGGAGCCCTATTGGCAGGTGGATTCTTCTACAGTATCGGTGGCGCGGCGTATTTTTTTCCCCTGCTGCTTGGGCGCTTGGGATTTCGATGCTTCTTTCAGTCACCGGTCAGTCTCAGACTGCGGACGGCCGCCAGTTCCCTTGCCGCCGTATTCTTCTTGAGCGCATTTCTGCATCTCGAAACGACGGGGATCCCGACGCTAACCAGCGGCATGATTTCGCGCGGGATGGCCGGTGGTGTCGTCGGTCAGACAATCGCCGACGGGCTCCGGGCCGTCTTTGCCGGAACCGGGGCCCATATTCTGGTTATTGCGGGATTTCTGGTGTCTTTTCTGCTGACAACACCTCTGTCATTGGCTGAAGTTGTGCGACGCATGCCTGAACGTTGGGCTAGTTTTCGAGAAGGCGTGTCCGCGATGATGCCTGACCGGTCGATTGAGGTCCAGAAAGATTCCGGCAATCGACGGCCACGGGTGAAGTCTTCCAAGCCAGCACCGATCAGCATGGAAGAAGAGTCGCCGATTGAAAGGGTCGAGACAACTCCACCGGCTCCGATCATCCAACCGTTCCCTGTCACATCTCTCGCACAGGAAGCACAAACGACGGAGCGGGAAGTGGCTGTTCCGATGGCTGAGTCCGGTGACTATCAACTGCCTGACCCGGAGATTCTGTTAGGTGATCCGTCAGGACCTCTGGATCGGATGTCAGATGAAGAGCTAAAGGCACAGTCTGAGGTCTTGTCACGAGCTCTGATGAGTTTCGGTATCGAGGGCATCGTGACGGAGGTAAGGCCTGGTCCTGTTGTCACGATGTACGAATTTGAACCGGCTCCCGGCACGAAGGTGTCCCGCATTGTGAATCTGGCTGATGACCTGGCTTTAGCGCTCAAGGCGACGAGTCTACGAATCGTCGCACCGTTGCCAGGGAAATCGGTGGTTGGGATCGAAGTGCCAAACCGGTCTCGCGAAACGGTGTCCCTGAAGGAAGTCGTCATGAGCGACGCCTTTCGTCGGGCAAGATCCAGGCTCACCCTGGCGTTGGGCAAGGATATCTTCGGTGCTCCGATGACGGCCGATCTCAAGACCATGCCGCATCTCTTGGTGGCCGGTGCGACCGGCGCCGGAAAGAGTGTCAGTTTGAATACGATGCTGCTCAGCATTCTTTTTTCTGCCAAACCTAGTGAAGTCAAACTTCTGCTGATTGACCCGAAGATGCTCGAATTTCAATCGTACGAGGGCATTCCGCATCTGCTGAGACCGGTTATTACGGAGCCCAAATCAGCCGCCAGAGGCCTCGGATGGGTCGTCGCCGAAATGGAACGGCGGTACAAGCTTCTGGCAGAGGCCGGTGTGCGGAATATCGACGCGTACAATCAAAAGGTCGCCGGTTTGCACGATGCGTTTGCTGAAAACAAGTCGGAGGACATCGAGCCAATGGAGCGTCCGGCGCAGTTTCTCTCTGAAGAAGCGCGTCTGTCTGCCGGTGAGACATCGATTGCCGAGGGTGAGCGGGGTTGCATGCAGCCGAAACCGACGCCGCCTGAGCCGTTGCCCTTTATCGTCGTCATGATCGACGAGCTGGCGGATCTGATGATGGTCGCTCCGAAAGATGTGGAAGACAAGATCGCCCGACTCGCTCAGATGGCACGGGCCTCCGGCATTCATTTGGTGCTGGCTACCCAGCGCCCATCTGTCGATGTGCTGACCGGCTTGATCAAGGCGAATTTTCCGGCACGAATCGCGTTCCAGGTATCGTCCAAGACAGACTCCCGAACTATTCTCGATGCCAACGGAGCAGAGGCTCTTCTCGGCCGAGGCGATATGCTGTACTTGGCTTCCGGAACCGGCCGCCTCGCGCGTCTGCATGGGTCCTTTGTGTCGGACGACGATGTTCGCTCGGTGGTGGAGTTTGTAAAAGAACAAGCGCTTCCCGTCTACAATCAGGAACTGCAATCGCTCAAATTGGAGGAAGCGGCGGAAGAAGAGGCAAAAGATGAAGTGTATGAGCAGGCCAAAGAACTGGTGTTGTCGACCGGACAGGCTTCAGCCTCGTTGATTCAGCGCCGGCTGCGGGTCGGCTATCCTCGGGCGGCGCGCATGATCGAACAGATGGAGTCGGAAGGCATTGTGGGAGCGGCGGGTCGTGATGGGCGTCGGGAGGTGCTTGGCCGGCGTGGCCCGGTCGGTGCGGCGGAAGCATGATGCGGTGGTGGCTTGTAGCTCCCGTGGGTGTCATGCTCGCTGTACCTCTCTGGGCGGCAGATAGAACGGTCAATGAAAAAGCCTTGCAGGAAGTTCGTGAAGTCGTCAAACAACTGCAAGCTCGGTACGAAAAAACGAAGGATTTACAGGCGGACTTTTCTCAGAAAACCAAGATTGAAGGGTTTGAGCGGCCTGTGACGTCGGCCGGCAAGGTTTACATCAAAAAACCCGGTCGCTTACGGTGGGATTATTTGGATCCGGCGACTGAGCAAATCTATGTGAATCAAGATGATGTCAAAGTGTATGTTCCTGAACATAAGCAAGTCCTAGTGGGGAAACTGACGCAGATGGCTGCCTCCAAAGCGCCATTGGAACTGTTGCAAGGAGCGGCCAAGTTAGAGGAATCGTTCGAGATTGAGCCCACCACCGGAAAAGATCGAGGAGTCGGTAATATGCCGCTTCTTACGCTGATACCAAAAGCTAAGGAGCAGGAATCCACGCAGAATCTTCAGAAGATCATCGTCGAGGTTTTTCCCAAAACCTACTTTATCCGCACCGTGTCGCTTCATGAGATCAGCGGCAATATTGCCGTCTTTGAGTTTTCGAACTTGAAACCCAACGTGGGATTGGGTAATGAGGTGTTCGATTTTAAGACCCCATCGGATGTGGAAGTCGTCAGGGCTCCCGTGCTGAATAGTCATTAATTGTTAGACGATTGAATCTCACGCCGAGGGTCAAGCGTCAAACAGTGAAGTCGTGTGAATATGAAAGTTGAAACCAGCAATGTAGCGGAAGCCGTTGATCAAGCGGTAGCCAGGTTGGATTTCGATCGTCTCCACCGGGAGTATTGGGAACAGAATGAATTCCTGGTTATCAAGCAGTTCCTGCCGCGTGCTTTCGTCGAAGACGTGTTCGTTCCTCAGGCCCAGGGCGTGAAGGCGGATCTCAATCGGAATTACATCCCCGGCCATAAAAAAGGTGGGAGCGTCAGCTACTATACCGTACAGGATAAAGCTCCACGATTTCTGGATCTCTATCGATCTGAGTCATTCCGGGCATTCCTCAACCAACTCGTTGAAAGGAAGCTGATGTTCTGCCCGGACAATGATCCACATTCGTGCGCCCTCTACTACTATACTGAACCGGGCGACCACATCGGCTTCCATTACGATACGTCGTATTATGAAGGAGCTCGCTATACCATTCTGATGGGGCTTGTCGATCGGTCAGCCCAGTGCAAGCTGGTGTGCGAACTCTTCAAAGACCACCCGACCAAGCAGCCGCGCCATCTTGAACTGGTTACCGAGCCAGGCGACATGGTTATTTTCAACGGTGACAAACTCTGGCATGCGGTCACGCCTCTCGGAGAAGGTGAAGAGCGGATTGCACTCACGATGGAGTACGTCACCAATCCGGAGATGGGTACCGTGAAGAGGCTCTATTCCAACCTCAAGGATTCCTTCGGCTACTTCGGCTTCAAATCGGTCTTCAAGCGAGCGTTGGGCTTGAACCGATTGAAATAATCTCTACTCTCAATGGTAGGGTAATTCTCGCATTTGTATATCTGTTTTCAATCCCGGCCATTCAATTTTCTGATTAGGTAGCAAAGCATCTTGCCTTGTCGTAGCAAAATCCTACAGGGCCAGCATGCGCTATACTTTGAGCATGCTCACTCTGACGCGGTATGCCGTCTCCGTGGTGCTAGTTCTGCTGTCCATCGCGACGGCAAGCGTCAGTACCGCACAATTCGTTCCTCGGTCGAGACCGCCTTCTTTGCACTCGTATTACGTGACATCCATTCATGGGATTCTGTCTGAGCCAGGACGGTATAACCTCCGAATCGTACGGATCCGAGGAGTCGTGCAAACTATTACTCAGGTCCCGCAACCCACCGCGTGTGGTTTAGGAGTCGCCTATGAGATTCATGTGAAGGACGAGTCTGGTGAACTGAAGGTGATTGATCTAGGACCGTGCGGAAGGGGGAGCAGAGGACCGGTGTTGCCGGAAACGCTTGTTGGCGGTGAGCAGATTGATGCCCTCATTCATGTCTCGTTCACGAATCACCCGAGTGAGTCTCCCAATCCGCCTGAGGGGATCCTCAATTGGCTTGAACGAACCGAATAACATGACCGAACTTTCTTTGTCTCTCAGATTCGCAGTGCGTAAAACTCAATAAGGCTTATGAAAGCTGCACCATGAGACAATCTTTCGGAGCCTTCATCGCTTATATCAAGAGAGTCAGCATTGCTGGCGCACTCAGAGCGGTGTTGATAGGCGTTCTCGCAAACATCGGCAATTCGTCAATGTCTGCCGAATGGAATCTCATAAGAGATCTGCTTGCCAGCCCCTCCTCTTACTCAATGCACGTCGTGACGATTCGTGGAACATTACGTAGTCTCAGACTTTTGCCTGACTTTCCTATGCGAGGATGTGTTTCCCCTGGTGCCTATCAGCTAACGATCGATGATGAGACAGGAATTTTGGAAGTACTCGTGTGTAGTCAGCCCATGAATGCAAGAGATAGTCTGAACGTGGGTGACAATGTCGAACTTGAGGTGTTGATATATCCAGTTAAGAAAGAGAGTGCATCCATTGCCATTGAGGCTGTTGCAAAACAATTAAAAAAGTTAGGTGGAAACTGACACTACTGTTTGGGCTGCAGTGAGCAAGGATTCTTTATCTACTGAGTTGAAGCATGAAACGCGTCTTCACCCAGTGAAGGGATCTGCTTGATGCAACGGAGTGCTCCTTCCAATGAGCGAAGCACACAATTTAAATAGGCTTAGGTTGTCGTGGCAGGTACTTGACAGAGTCGATAAAGAGACCCGAGCATCGTTACTGATGCAGATGCTTCATCGCCGCGGCGCAGAGGATGATGAAGAATCCCATCCAGAGAGCGGCACGTTGGAAGGGGATGGCCTCATAGACTTCCTCCTCATCGGTCTCGTCGTCTGACTTGAAAATGACCGTGTAGAGAAACAATGTAAGGAGGCCCAGCACGAGTAGAAGTTTGATCATGAAGACCATGAGATACTTGGAGTGGTGCTGCACGCCGGCGCCTGTTTGAGAAGTGAGGACCTGATTGACGTAATGGAGGTTCACGCCGCCTGTGAACAGGAGGACAACCAATAATATGCCGGCGACTTTCTTATAGTGCTGGTAAAAAATGTCCGTGATGGGTTTGATTTGGTTCTTAGGAACGGCCTTCTGCAATCCTGGGGTCACGGCCATGACGAGAAATGCCAAGCCGCCGATCCAAATGATTGCCGAGAGCAGATGAAACCAATGGTTGACGATCGGAATGAGAATGTTGAGGTCGGTCGTAATGCTTTGAAGGGTGTCCATGGCGAACGTTATTCGTGAAGCGTGAAGCGTGAAGCGCACGAACTGTTGGTTTGAAGCTTCATAACTTTGTCCTTACGAGATACGCTTCACGAACGACGAGATACGTCTAGAATTTGAAGACCGGAGCGTCATTGCCGAATCGCTTTTTGCGAAGCTCTTCCATCAATTCGACGGTGATGAGCTGCACATTGTTTTCTCGGGCGTGTTTCTCCACGCCTTTTTTCACCATGGCGCGCAGAAAGTAGGGAATACGACTCAGTCTGAGCGCAGACGCTTCGTCCCATGGAACGTCGGTCTCTTCCAGGACATTGAACGCCACTTTGATTTTTTCGCCGCCTTTCGGGGTGTAGAGGCACCACTGATCTTCGTCCAGCCAGTCGCCGTGGTCTACGTAGGGGCGAGCGCGGCAGCCTCCGCAGATGTCGC
>CAZPNQ010000054.1:0-23322 GCA_964587955.1 uncultured Nitrospira sp. | reverse complement strand
CGTGACATCGTAGTAGGTGATGAGGGGCAACTTGTCGATCCCGATGGTCAAAGAACTGTACCGACCGACGTTCCCAGTGTGATCGAGCATCTTCAGCGTGGCCGATGTACAGGCAATATCCACGCAGTGGGCGATTTTCAGATTTCCATTTGTCGCGTCGTAATAACTCATAATGCCAAGATCGTCGCTCCCAAGCGCTATAGAGGTGTACCGGCCGACATCCCCGGTGCGGTCCAGAGAACTGATCGCCGCGGAGGTGCAAAGCTGGTTCGAACAGTGAGCGACTTTCAGATCCTGATTGGTGGCATCATAGTAGCTGATGAGGCCTAGGCCGTCGGCCCCAATGGCGACCGAGGTATAGAGACCGGCATTGCCTGAGCCATCCCGAGTGATGAGCGAAAATCCGGGGCGCTCCAAGGCTGTATCGTCTGCTTCAGAACTAAGATCCATTGATAGGGCCGCACAAAGCGTGATGCCTACGATTAGAACCATCCTCCGCTTTGTAAGGATCCCACTACTTCTCAACATCTTCATCGTGGCACTCGGTGAATCTGCCGTTGGGGTTCCTTTACTAGGCAGTGTATATCTCGGTCAAACACGAGTCCACTGGTGAAATACCACCTGGGTCGTTCGATTCAGATAACGCGTGCTGAAATGGCAAACCTGAAGGATTTAGGAGGCAGCTTTAATGGAAAGGCTTTGCCGGTGTGGTACGACCAGCCGATTTACAGAAACAGCTGGTCGGATAGTGCCGCTGGAGACGAACTTCTGGCACTATTTCTCATCACACTTCTTGAACTTCGACTCCAAACAGCGCTGGGCCATGTCCTCTGCTTTGTGGATTTGCTCGGCGGTCATACGCGATGCCACGTTGTCTCGATCCTTAGTCAGCTCTTGTTTCGAACCACCACTTAAAGATTCCGCTGCGATGCTGTACCACATATGGGCATGAATATAGTCCTGTGAGACACCTTGTCCTTTTGAATACATTTGTGCCAATTCGCTCTGCGCACCTGCGTGACCCTGCTTCGCAGCCATACGATGCCATTTCAGTGCTGCCTGATAATCATGCGTCACACCCAGACCGCTGGCATACAGCAGGCCGAGATTGTACTGCGCCCGTGCATCTCCCCTCTCCGCCAAGGGGTACAAGAGTCCGGCCGCAACCCGGAAGTCTCCGCGCCTCAGCGCGTCGTATGGCTCCTCTCCGGACAAAGGCATGATTCTCTTCGTATCACCGCCACTCAACGATGCCGCCGTCCCAATGGTCGCATTGGCCAATATCAAGACACCTACGAGCACGACTAGTCTCATCGAGTACCTGCCTTTCAGCGCTGCAATCGGTCTTGGGGACTTAGAATGCCCTATGCCCGATTACGATACAACCATTGCCAGCTTTTCCGCTATTCTACAGAACACCGCTTCCACGCGACTGCCTCACTCGCTTGCGTATTTTATGAAGCTCTAGCATCTCTCTTGAGCCCAGCCCCTACTTTGGCATGACATCTTTTGAGTTGTAGCAGCTAGTTTACTCTGATAAGTAAGCCGATTACACCAGCACGTGCGCAGGCGAAATCAATGTTCGGGAACGGCGATCGGGGGTGAGTCATGCCGACGACGTACCAAGAACGATTCGGAAATAACGACGAGCTCATCCACGCGTATGCAAGTGATAATTCTCCTCGCGCATCGGAGATTCAATATCTCTACGACACGATCACGCGTCTCAACGCGCGAAGAGTCCTCAATGTTCCCTTCGAAGGCAGCCTAATCAACAGCGTCGCGACAAATGAGCAAGTCACGTTCGCGGATTTCGTGGTGCCCGCGACGCTGCATCAGTGGAATATTCTCAAGACCGACTTCGGGTTGACCGGCATACGGAGGAACTATTTCGACGCGGTGATATCCATCGAAGGAATACATCATCTTACGAATCAGGAACAGTTTGAGTTCATTGCGGCAACGCGAAAGGCGCTCAGGAACGGCGGACGTCTGTTGATGGTAGAGGTCACAACTGATTCGCCCACGAGCCGTTTCCTTGACGGCTTTGTGGGACGATATACCCCAACGGGACACGTCGGGAACTACCTTGGCTATGACTTCACGCAACTAGTGGAGCGGGCCGGCTATAAGAAGATCCGAAGAAAGACCGTGATCAATGAATGGGTGTTTCGTGACCACGAGCACCTGTATACCTGGATGACCAAGTTTTTTGGTATCTCTGTTCCCCAAAAAGAACTTGTTGCCCAAGTCGACGGCATCTTGGGTGCCACCAAGCGAAAAGGGAGGCTGACGGTGAATTGGCCACTGGACTTTGTCAGCGCACAGTTCGAAAAAACACGTCCGAAAATATCCCCTCCCCATCGGCTGGATAAAACCGGCCGATCCCCCCTGCGGGCAGATTCGTCAGTTCTCCGAAAAGCACCCGCTTCGTATCGGTAAAAAAGTCGACTCGTATATATGTAAATTCAGTGGAAAGAATTCGCGATTGGGTCAACAGACGCGGCAAGAAGTCCCAGCTGGCCGGTTCGAATTCTCGCAGGGGATAATGCAAGCTTACTCCTAATGGCTTTCCACGTATGTCAAAAGTCTGCCGCATCTTAGTATACCGATCAATCAGGCTGACGAGCTTGGGCTCCCCCTTCAAACAGTGAACTGATCCCTCGAGCGAAAAAGAGTCGTCGATATACTTCTCCACAATGACTTTCCGTTCGAGGGTGGCGTAGTTTTTTTCCAGGTCGGACAGAAAATAATCCTCGTGAAACCAATTCGTAATCTTGGACAAGGCCGCAACGTATTCATTCTCTGAGCGTGCGATGATCACCCTTTCGCAACTATTCGTGGGCTTAATCACGCAAGGAAATTCGGATGGCCTATACCGCGCAACTTCACCCACACTCCGCAAGACATGGATCGTGGGAGTAGTTGTTCCCGCACCGAGCCTCTCCTCTGTATACAGCTTGCAGTACTCCTTGTCGGTTACACGTCTCCGTAAGGAGCTTTCGAGCTCAGCCCCTGCCTTTATTTGAAAAAGGAAATCATTAAATAACCGTGACGGTTTTTTCGGGAGCCTGTGATGCACCGCCACAAACTCGAAAAGATACGTCGGATACAGAACAGCATTGAGAATTGAAAGCGGGGCATTTCTTCTATAGAGCGCCAGCGAGACCCGGCGAAAACGTTCATGAAGAAGAGTGGCGACTTTCAGAACCGCGGAAGATGGTGTCATGGCAGAAGCGTGCTTCGTGAATCTAACGTATGTTCTTCGTGGAAGCTGCCAGGTCTTATGGATTGGCCGTTCGGTGGGTCACTGACAATGCCGGCAGCTATACTTCAAGATGGTCGAAGCGCCTGCCACCCCTAAAGAGAAGGCACAAGACTCTATGCCGACGCCGTCCATAATCATGTTGCGGAGTTTTCGACCGTATCCAGCCGGGTTCCCGAACAGGTCAGCCACTTGACACTTCGCGTTCCCAATAGACGTTAAGATAGGTGTCGGTAGATGTCAACGAGTCAGTTTGTAGTTGCCAGGTACCCGTCTCGTCGGGCATCCACGACAAATTGAGCGGTGATCGATTGCACAGCGTCTTCGAGACTATAGGTGAAGAAGTTCATCCAGGAAAAGGGGAGCAACAAGGCCCAATAGAATTGTCTCGCCGTAATGTCGTATGTATACGTCTTTGTAAGCATATCCCGATGATGGACGCGGTAGAAGAACTTCCAACCGCCTTCGTTAATATAAAAGGGAATGACAAAGTAAGTATTCGATGAGAGTCGTCCTAGAAGCTCACCATACCAGTGCCACGGATACGGTTTTTCCAGGACCTCGACCACGATTTCCGTCCTAGGCCAAGTAAAAGTGTGAACGGGATCGCTGCTACAACCTGCGGCATGTTGAAGTGAATCTTGCAGGGCACTGACCACTCCGGGCGGTGACAACACACCACTATAGGTCCACTGATACGTCCCTCCCCATATCGGTTCGTAACTCCCTCGCCCTGCCGTCCCATATGAAAACTGAATTGTCTGATGGCAAGGGGCAGATGTAGGTTCCGTGGAAATACTCGAGAGGGAATTCACCATGGGAAAATCACGATAGGTAACAATACAACCTGAGAGAGCCACCAGCAATAAGAGAGAAATGAGGCTGCGCAGTATCATCGAGTATTTCTGTGCCGTCACAATCATATTGAGCGGTGTAGAGAAGATGGATCGTTATGTTGACCAACGGACAAGAGCCGACGACCCAGCAATCGACACTTCATGGAGGCACTTGGAAGACTCTGCCTCCAAACTAGGGGGAAGGGCCTCGTGAATCGATGAGCCGCTGTCCTTCCATGAGAGCAGCCGTTTCCGCCTCTTCGCGAGTCGCGTAGCTACCATCAGCATGTCCTTTATTCTCATCCGAAACCATTTTTGCGGGATCAACGATGATATACCGGCAAGTCCATCGTCCATCCTCCTGTTGGTTCACAATTGTTTCAAGCTGGCGTCCCTTATATGCCGGCATCGGCGGTCCTTTCCATCTCTGGGATGTAAACTCGGCGAAGGCGACAACAAACCTACTCGATTGAGACACGACACGTACGGAACGTCTTCACGTGGCCCCCTCCATCTGCGATGCATAGATAGGTACGTTCGTTTTACTACCTTCGTCGTTCCTCGTGGCAATATCCCATCCGATAGATCGATGAGATCCACTCATCAGCAAGTCCCTTTGACATGACGCATCGGAATCGTAACGGACCTCAATAGGGCGTCATACTAGGAAACCCTATAGGAGATATGAGAGCAAGGACGCTAGCCTCTCAATCGATTGATTCGAGCCAAGGCTCTCTCCGTTGTGCTCTTCAATATGGAATAGCCGGGTAGATGAATAATCCGCCGACACACGCGACATGCAACACCAAAAACTATTCGGCCTCACTGGGGGAGAGGATCCCAGCTAGCTTAATTTTGTCCCTTCCAAATCCATCGCAAAAGAACGAATTAGAGTTCGAGACTGAAAGCAAGGGGGCAACCACTCTTGAACAGTCGACGAAGAAGCTGCGGCTGGCTCAGTTGTTCGTCTGTGTTTCTGCCACAAACGATATGGCGTGCTTACTGTGCTCGTCATACTTCACTACCACCTTATCTCCAACGGCAGGATCCTTATCCGTTTCCTTCCTAGCGGTCAACTTGTCAAGGTGGAGAGGAACCACTTCACCGGTTTCCCCGTTCTCGACTGACACATCCCATTTGTGTGTAACCGCATCGCGCTGGGCGACTTTGACAACCTTACCGTGGATCGTTCTTCCAGGTTGCTGAACGTCGGGTTTGTCATAGACCTCCCTCTCTATTGAGAAGGTCACGGTGGACAGAACCATACAAAACGTCACGCTCAGAACACTCACACCAGCCGCCTTGGATAGGCTGTACATACGAAACCTCCTTGGCAAAAGAGCAAGAATAGAATAGACAACTTGTACCGAAAACATAGCCCGATCTAGGGGAAAACCGAAGCTGGAGTAATCCCTAGCACCCTTTCTAGGGTCAATACCAGCACATTGCTTTGTGAGTAGTTCCTTAGGCTGTTATACGGAGTCGCGTAAATTTTTGGTGGGGTGGGGCACCCCCAAGAAAGGAAGAGGGGGGCATAGACGCAGCTCAAAACACTTTCTTCACCGTTCGCTGCACTAAAATCGGATAACTGATTGATTCGCATGCAGGTAAATGTACGTGGATAACATCGAGTGAGGCATTTCAGAAACGCTTAAGCAACCTTGCGGTTATCGGCTAGAGCGAAGAGTTTATCGGTTACTTCTATATTCTCTTTGATCTTCTGGGCGAGGGCTGTGCCTTTTTCCGTGAGCTGTAACTTCACGATCTTCTTATTCGCATTGACCCGCGGCTTGCGTATCCATCCATTTCTCAGAATAAGTTGTACGGTCTCGACCGCTGAGAGGTTCTGTATACAGAGTGCCGAAGCGATTTCGACCACCTCGCACTCAGGATGCCGGTCAAGATAGAGCAACATGCTGGCCTGGAGAGGAGAGACGCCAAGCGGTTGCAAGCGGTGACGGAAGAGGCCTTGAAGACGGAGCACAGTTTCTAGGGAGGAAAGCGTGCTGTTATGATTTTGAATCGATCTCACAGGAGAAGTATAGCTGAAGATCGAAATCCCAGAAAGAAATAACAACGATTGTCGAACGTTTCTTTATCCATCATCAGCTTCATCTGCCTGCCCATTCAGGAAGTCTCGATAGAATTCCTGGTTCTTTGAGGGGTACTTCCAGTACTGGCTCGGACATGAACACGATAATATTCAAATTAATGGGAAGGGGACCGAGGGCCGCAGGCTGCAACTCTTTCAATCCACTGATGAGAAGTATCTAGACCAAGGGGGAGCGATGTATGCCTACTCTACGATACATCATGCTAATCTGTACACTCGGCATCGGTGCAATTGGTTACGTCCTGCTCGATGGCAACGATTCTTTCGTAACCGCTGTGCAGAAATTTCCCGCGCTTGTCCATGACACGGCAGTCAAGGACGGTGTAACGGTAACGGTACGGGTCCAGATTACACCTCGGGACAACCCTGATGAGAGCTATAACGATACCGAGCAATTTATCCAAGGTCAGCACACTGTTCCTGAAGGGATCGAGTTGCGGGTGGCTGGCATGCACTCTGGCGAGATCAAAACGTTTTCCCTTTCAGCAGAAGAGGGCTTTGGCCCCCGCGATGAAACAAAACTTCGAACCATTCCAACAGTCGAGTTGCCACCGAATGCCCAGGAAGGCGATATCGTCGCTGATGACGAAGGCAGGTATGCTGAGATTTTACTGATCCGGCCTGAGCTGACTGTCATTGATCTCAATCATCCCTTGGCAGGGCAACCGCTGCTTATCACATTGCAGGTCGTGATGATTGAAGACCCTGATGCGAGAAACAATAAAGAAATGGATCGGATGCCTCCTCCCAGCCAGAGCATAGTGTGGCGCCACGATCGGGACAATGAAATGCTCACGTCTCTATAGTAAAAGCCTTCTGACGCATACAGCCAAGAGTGGTTGATCAGATTAATAGTCTTGATCCAGCTGCTGTTCGAGGATCTGAATGCGGTCGGCCATGTCGATGAGGATGTTCATGAGGGCTTTTATTTGAATCTTATTGAGCTGAGGATCGCGGGTCAGTTCAGCCATGAGCTTGCGTAGCTGGTCGGATGGGTGCGTATCCATGACGGCCTCTGTTGGTGTGAAGGGATACCGATGGTAAAAGCCTAGCTTTCGTGACGGGAGAAGTCAAACTGGATCCTGGCTTCCTCAAATGAAACGACCTGAAAAAGACTCCTCTCCGTAAAAAAGGAAACTGCGTTTCTGCTGGGTGAGGTAGGACGTCGCTGCTTGGTCATTTCTATTCATGGTAGGTTCTCTTTTTCGAGTTGTTTACGGAGCCACCATGTCCACGGCGCTCTTCGTGACCCGCTAAAGGCACCTTCTTCATCCCAGTATTGCGCGGTGACCGGGTCAAAGGTGTATCGCTCGTTCAGTAGCCGCCAACTCTGAATCTTGCTACGGGCAAAGGCACGTGGTTCCAGTACCAAACGGCACCACGTGAAAATCACGTCATGATCTCCCGGAAGGTATACCTCGACAATGCTCTCTCGGACATTCCCAAAGTTGTCTTCATATCGAATCCACAGTGCCTGACGAGCTCGGAAGGCTCGTCGTTGGTCCCTCGACGTGAAAGGCCGGCTGGTTGGCTCGGCCATCTGAATAAAGTCCGATGCGTCACGCTTAAGGACATCAGATTTTTTTCGAGATTCTGTAATCCACGACTGTAATCTTCTGAACGCAGTCCAACTGAACCACCCGGCGATCAGAGCTTTTTCCAGCCGCAACATGAGAGAAAAATAATTCATACGATTCACAATGGCAAGATCCACGCGGCGACGAAGCGAGCCTCGCCGTAGCGGGTGCGCTAGTCGAAAGTTCCGTCGTCAGCGGAGCATTTCGTGAGATCGTTGATGGTAAGGATTTGCCAGGGAAGGTTGTGGCACCGTCAGGCTCAACATTTATACGCATCCTTGGGTACGCAAGGACCAGGATAGCCGTGTTTTCCATACATCCCGTCCGGCTGGTTAAGACTGAAAGATTGACATGGTAGGGTTTCACTCTCTGAATTTTGGGCGAGGGTCCACCATTTCCGGAAGACAGGCTGGAGAAACGATCGACGTATGTTTGTCTGATTCCACAAACACTTTCGTCCGGCCCGCATGCTTTTGTTTTCTGATCTTGAAACCCTTCCGACCTTTCTCGTAATCCTCAATGAATGTGATGTAATTAGATGCCTCTTTCAGGCACGAGTTCCTATCTGGAAATGCATTTAATACCTCCCATTTCGCTTGGAGTTCCGTGGCTGTAGTAGGTGGATTTCCATACCCTGAGCGCTCCGACCACAGCACCCACGAAGATTCTCCCCATACATGAACCGGTAAGCCAATGATTAGAATTAGTCCTGAGAGCACAAACTTTTTCATATTGTCCTGATGACAAGTTAGTTGACTTCCTTTGGCGACTGCTCTTTCTTATCCATCTCAGCCCAGAGATCTTCAACATGCTTGATGATGTAGATCTTGACCGAGAGACTTTCCAGCGCGGCGCGATCTTGGCCTTCACGATCGCACCGTTACATTGTTCAGCGGGCACTGTAACAAACAGGCTGACACCCTTCAATGGCGCTATCGACATATCTGTGTCCTGGTCCGATCCTGGAATCTATGTGTTCTCCCAGTATTGAACGGACGTTAGCTTCGCTATGCTACGAGACGTTCAAACAAGAGGCGAGGGCCAATCCAATAAGGAGAACAGCCCATGACGATTCGTCAAGTATGCATGTACATGATGATGTCGAGCGCAATCCTCCTGCTTGCCGGCGTGGCAGTACAGGCTCAAGCAGGCAGTGGAAGTGGTCGGTAGGAGCAATCGGACAAGGAAGCCCCGATATTACCAGACCAGGTAAAGGCGGAGACGCCACGCAGAGAGGATCTGGAAGCACCAAGGAATCCATCAAAGCAAAGAAGCAAGGTCATGAATCATCGGGCAGAATGGGGAAGGATTCTTTAGGTCAACCAAGTGGCGAGCCCACAGACCGTGGTATAGGCACGGTTAATGGAAGTGACTCTGGCACCGGCGCTGAATCTGGTAGCCGGGGGGACACCTTCAATTCACCCGGTGGTACCACTAGCGGTACGATTGAATAGCGGTTTGATGGCTGCACAGCATCAGCTGTGAATATCATGAGTACTACGGCTGGACTGGCGGCTTATCCTTGTACGAGCCGTGACCTGGAGGACCCTTCATCAGTTTGTCCCCGGCAACTCGAATGACCGAAACCTCTCGAAGTCCCTCATTTTCTCGCTTGACCCCAAACTTCACCGCCGTCTCCGCTTCTCCCCGAATCATGTTCACCACTTGTTCATAGCTCTTTCCCGAGATAGCTGTGCCGTCGACGCTCACCAGCTCATCGCCATGCCGAAGTCCGGCTTTATGTGCCGGGCCTTCGCGATGCACTCTGCCAACGTACAACGATGCCGGATCTCCGACGCGTTCCGCCCCAATGTGAAGTGAAATGCCGATCACCCCGTCCGCTTTCGCTCCATCTGTACCTGCTGCACGAACCTGACCCGGTTGATCCGCCGCGTAAAGCGGGCTACTCAGAAGCAGACCGAACACCATTGAAACGATACAAGCTGTTTTATTCTGCATAGAGCCGTCTCCCATCATAATAGTTAAGCCATTGCCACGTCTCCGATTGCTGCGTGGTTATCATCTGCAAACTTAACCAGAAACGACCTCACTTAGTGTATCGGACCCTTGAAGGCGTATCACACTAGGAGACACCATAGAAAAACGACAAAAATTGTTATTGGGAATTGAAAGGTTCACCGATGGCTAAGAGGTTCCTTCACGACCCTAAAGCCAGAATCTTATGAGGAACGCATTCCGGGAGCAGTGGATGAGCCCGAAGTTTGGATCGATCGATATAGTTTTCTCAGGTGCTATCAAACACGGAGAGAACATCCTTCTAGGCTCCCCATCCAAAGAGGCATAGACCGCCAAGCGCATCCTGCGTAGGGTGAAGGGCCTGCCACCAAATCGTCTTGGGAGATACTCGAAGGATTCTGCCCCTATGCTTGAGGTGTTTCATGAAAAGAACCACAAACATTTTACTCGCAGTGTCAATGCTGAGTACGTTGAGCGGATGCATTACGTCATTACCTGATAAAGCGAAGCTGTTAGCAGCAACCCAAGAGTGTGGCGGAGCGGACAGCATCGCCCAAAACCCGGCGCTCACGAAGCGCTATTCTCATTGTGTCGCATTGCAATTGGACGCGATGGAGGCGCAGGAAGCGGCGTATCAGCGGAGACAAGTGGATGTCTTGGTTGGACTCTCGAAAGCCTTGGAAGCGCCTAATCGATAATATCCTGCGTCCAGAAATGGTAACAACGAAAGGAGCCAATTGTGGGCCTTAGCTGGTTCAACGTTCTAGGATTTGTGATGTTGATTGTGGCGCTCTTTGTGAATGAAGTGGTTTATCTAAACCTGTGGCACGGGTCCAACTTCTTCTTGATTGTTGCCGCCATCGTGTACATGAGTACTGCCCTTTGGCTCTCGTTCCGGAAAGCGTGAGATCGCTTAAATCTGATGTACTTGCCCACGGTCCCCAGAACCTGAGATGACCTATGAATAAGACTCAGTCTCGTCTCTCTCCCTAAAGAGGGATTTCCTTCATTTCATCGCACGAAGTTGTAATTCCCCTTTCACGGCATTCAGCGTCACTTCGAAGTGTCGCAACGTCTCTTCCCAACAATCCTTCGATGCCTGGTGGTGCCTCCTGGAGATTGGCCAAAGCTGTTAGGAGAGCTGGTGTTGATTTGGAATTGCCCATCCCTGTTGAGGATCTTTCTGATCTTGCAAATTGTCGTGAACGAGGAATGCCGTGCGACATGAAAGTCCCTGCCCTGGGGATGCTTTTGTAGCTCTTCTGTCTGATTGTTCTGATGGCTTAAACGGATCGTCTCGATATCTTTCATGCTCACAAACAGCGGATGCTACGGGTAAGGACGATGAATGCAATACGGCCAATCAACAGGTCACATGAGCTTCATTCGTGCCTTATCGGCCAAGCGCAGTTTTCTAATCTACTCGTGAAAAGCGCAGAACAGATACCCCACCTTTATCAATACTCTCGGTAAACATGGCAAGGGGTCTGATCCAGAGACCTCGCTCGCCGTACAATGCCCGGTAAACGACAAACTCCTCTTCCGTTTCTGAATGCCTGGCGACTCCCAGAACTTGGTAGTCCTGACCTTTATGGTGTCGGTAAATGCCGGGTGAGACCATGTTTGCGTGCTCCTCTCTCATCCCAGAAGCCCCCGACTCTTCCAATATGATTTCAGGAAAAGGGACCCATCTTAACCCTGAGGTTAAACTGACTACTCAGATCAGCTACGGAACCTGCACCACCGTCACGGTCCAGTGCGCGTTGCTTGAGATCCCAAGAGAGTAAGTCCCGCCTTTTGCTCGATACGTCGCACCGCCAGCATTGCCGATTGAATGCCCCAATGCTTTGAGCGAGTGTCCTTCAGCATCGAGAAGGGACAGTGAGAGGTCATTCGTGGCCGTCCACCGGACCTCCCATCCATCTTCTACTGTGAAGGCCCGAGTAGTCAGCGAGCCGTCTCCGGTGAGCTCTTCTACAATCTGCTCTCCCCCGCCAAACGCCACACCCGCGAGAAGTACCCAGCAACATAGTACTACGCTCATGAGTCGAGTCATGACGGTCCTCCTGCCAGGATTGTATATCCCGCCACAGCCTATTGCCAGTTGTCTGATAACTTAGGAACGACCTATCGTGCCTCGCTTGCGCCATGCCCACGAGGGAACCGGTTTCGCGTCAATCCATAACCCCTTCTTGGTCGTACGCGGCTCAGCTTCGAGGACCTGTAGGATGGCGTAATCAGGCGCATACTTCCGATACCACCAACACCAGCCGTGGCGGACTAATTCATAGCTCAGGTTTCCCTTCCATGAGCTCCACGGCAGCAAGCGTGAGTCCGTATCGATCCTTGCCGGTACCATGAATGGTGACATGCTGGTCAAAACTCAAGGCCGAGGTGGCTTGCTTGGCAGGTTGACCGAGCGGTTGCTTCTTGTCAGGGTAATCGATGGCCGAGAGGCGAATCCGCTCAGTGGTCCGGTTGCGCAGGACTTCGATCGTGGCGCCATCCAGTACAGCCACGACTCGGCCCAAATAGTCAGCAGCAATACTAAACGATGGAAGAAACACCAAAAGCAGAGCAAGTGAGAACAAGACCGTTTCATCTAACTGTCGACCGAACAGCGTTCAATCCTGTGGCATACGGCATTCATAAATATTATAAAAGTAATGAGCATGGGCCTGTGGCATTATGGCAGAGACTGATCGCTCACGTTCTGTCGATCGTTCAGATTCGCCTGTACGCGGGGAAGGCTGTCAGAGAACGGTCAAACTCACGAGAGCCGGTAGGAGGGAATTAACCAAGGAGGGACCATGCCTATTACACGCTCACTCTATCTGTTCACGATACCTGCATTTCTCATCGGATTTGGCCTTGGAGGACTGTCGCTGCACATCGCTGCAGCTGAAGGTCTCTTTGGGATCAAGGACTCCGTCACTCAGATCGGCTCTTCTTTGATGGAAATGCAAAAAAACGTCGACGCGCTTCAAAAGAATATGAACATGCTCAAGGAGACCAAAGACAAGCTTTCCTCGTTGTCATCAACGGGCGGCGGGGTCAGTGGGGCGATGGACGCCATCATGAACAAAAAGGGTCAATAGTACTCTTTGACAGGAGCGATGTTTTTGCAGCAGTGCGCAGCTGGTTAGGTTGGGCTATTTTGACCTGACCAGCATTCGTTCTCTTGAAATTCTTACGCGCATTGCTCCAACAATTCCAAAGACTGCTTCGAGTTCACCCCCGTGCTTGTTCAGGAATGTGGGTCCTCGGGTTCTTCTTTTGGAGCTCGATCACCGTATTCACGAGATCCTACTGTGTGCAGATCCTTTTTCTAACGGGCCGGAACCATCCCCATCACGTCAGAGCGTCCTGTGTTTATCCAAAATGGGAGCGATCCGTCTTGCGAGGGCAAGCTGGAACTTCAAGGCCTATCCAGGAGAGGCGGCTCTTGTCGAGCGGACGTAACGGAGCCTTTCTTTCCGATCGGGGATACACCAATTCGTTCCACCCTTCCATTTGTGTTTGCCCCGAGAACGGGGCTTGGGACACTTCGTTGAAGACATGCACTGCTCACGAAGGTGATCGTGACGCCTTTTCTAAGGCAATGTACAGCATGAAGATATGCTGATGAGGTGGTCTCGGAAAATAGTCAGTGACGGAATGTGTTGTTGACGATTCAGGCTGAAAATACCGCTGTAGGGGTGAGGATTGTCGGTCTCGGACGATTCTCCAACACTGTGGACTGTCAATCTCGGTAGCCTACGGAAGAGTGGCTGTTTCACCTACTTTCGAATGTGGCCCTAGATGGAAAGCGCGATATCCTTTCGCTAGCAAGTCATTACGCTCAGAGGGAGGATCGCCACATGATGAACAGCCAAGAATTTACCAGATTCCTGAATGAACTACGCGCAGAGTATGACCTCCCGCCGAAGTTTGATAAGGGCTCACGTATGGTCCCGAGCGAGGAAACGGATACCGATGAAGAGATTCTGACCGAGGAAGATTGCGCGAGTTTGCAGCAACGAGATGATTCACTTACCTAAACCGGCAGGAGAGCCGAGACGCCATGCCAGTTTATAAGCAACGTACAATCAAGCTCACTCCTACACGACACGGTGATGAGACCTGGAGTTGCGCGTATCGCATTATTGATCTCAGTTCAACCGGCTGGAAGTTCCACAAAGGACATTGTTACGGAAGTTTTGGATCTCGCGCAGAGGCCGCAATCGCCGCTGAGAAAGAGACGAAACGGATCATTGACGCGTTCGAACTCGTCACGGATCGTCCATGGTCCAGCCACAGTATGACTTTACGCAATTGCGAGGATCGGATAAGGGATGCCAAGATCACTCATCTTTCGGCACGAATTTTTATTTGATCCATGTCGATTACGCCGCACCTTCTCACGCTTCTGCCAGTAGAGAATTCATGTGCGCTTGAGGATTTCCAACTTCCACGACCTGCGAGAGACCTTCGCGTCTTGGTGGGCGATGAAGAGCGTGCCGCTCGCACCATCGGGACTCGCTAAAATAGTTGCGAGTCAACATGACAACTTGGCCAAATCTGACCTCGGAACGAAGGGGTCAGTAGGTCACTAATGAGGTTGCTCGAAACGCTCGAACCCTTTGAGGTGTCAGGGGAAGAAGGGTGGTGCCGAAGCCGGGATTTGAACCCGGACACCCTTGCGGGCGCTAGACCCTGAATCTAGTGCGTCTGCCAGTTCCGCCACTTCGGCACAAAGAACGCTGAGATGTCCTTCAATCTCGTTCTCGGAGAGTTTCTGCAAGAAGCGCGATTATCCTGAATTCTCCTCGTCCGCGTCAAGCAAGCGCCAGTCTAACCGATCATGATGCGGCACGGATAATCTGCTGAGGCATACCCCATTGCCCGACGGCAGCGATCTCACGAGGATCGCCGCTGACGATAATGCGTTCACGTACGAGTCCTGCTGCAGCTAGAAGTGCCGGCGCGGCGATCCTCGGGGCCTCATCGACTATGAGGACATCGAAGCGTACCCGGCTGAACAAGGGATCGCTCGCAACCCGCATAGGTGTGGCAGCAACGAGGCGCCGATTCTGGATGAAGGCCTGGCGGTTCGGATTTTCTTCGGCCGCCATTAATTCTCGGACCTTTTTGGTCCCACCAAGTTTTGCGAGATACTCTTTCAGGTCCTCAAACTCCGCCCGTTTCCCTCTAGGAACGGCCGCCTCGGGAACAAGCTGCTGGATACGGTCTTTGGCGACATCCAGTTCTTTGTTCAGGTGGTCAATCTGATTTTGATAGAGCGCGCAGTATTGTTTGAGGGATTCCGCATTCTTCCCGACCGCCTGCATCGTCAAACGTTGAAAGAGCGGTAGGTTCTCGAATTCCTCGAGCGTCTTCCGGACATCGGCCATCCTCACTTGAAGATCCCGCAATTGTGTGACGAGGCGCCATTCCAATAGGCGGACTTCGTCCAGATCTTTCTGTCTCGCTTCTTTCTGAGACAGAAATGGCGCCAACTCTCGAAAACGGTCGTACTTATGCTTCAAGGAAGCCTTGTCACCTCGTGACTGGGCATAGAATTGATGCATTTGCGTTTCGAACCCCAGTTCATGAAGCTCGATGCCGGCTGCATGCGAGGCAGTCGGGAGTTCATACCGGGTGGTCCACGTTTTGTAATTCAGTCCACCGGCTTTCATCGTACGCCCCACGATCCCCACAATCTCATCGCACGCTTGGTGGTCCGGGCTGATCAGCAGGATGCGTTTGTTGGCGCGAACGAGTTCCATTGCCAGATTCCCAAGTTTTTGGCGACGGGCTGGTCGATCATCCGACCACATCGTGACGAAGACGGATGAGGCGGGGGAGAATGCAGCAGCTTCAACTTCCTGCATCTGCAACAGCGAAGCCAACCTCTCGGCCGGCCCGAGATGATACAGGTCCGGCTTTGCCAGCATATCCTTCAAACGGGAGGCGGACATGCTGACAAGACCAGCCTGATCCGGAACGAGGGTAACAGAAGCGACTTCGTGCCCGATGGCATCGACCAATTGGACGAGTACGCTATCCCCCGTTTGCCGGAGGACGATTCCCTCCGTCGTGTCCGTCTCATCAGCAGGGACGACGGATACCGGAAGATCAACGGACCATTGGACTTCAGCAGGCACGATAAAATCGTACAGATGGAGCCCGCCGGTTGTTTGCACCAGGCGACCTTGCAATGCCACAACAGGAGCGTCGTGCTCTATTTCAGTCAGTCTGGCTCGCTCGGCTTCGAGACAGGCAGCCCACAATCCGATGAGTTCTGTTGCGGTCATGAGGGATCTGATCTTTCCTGCAGTCTAGGCAAAGAACGGACATGATAAATGCCCGCCGAGATACCTGTCCACCACAGGACCGAGAGAGGTTGCCCTTGTCTTCACGACCAGATCTTGTCTAGAATGAGCGCCTTCTGTGGAGGAACCTGTGAAGGGTTTACGGTTTGAACGGATCGCTACTGGACGTCACTACAACGTTGTCTTCCACATCGGCAGTACGTATGTGCCGGTGAGTGACGACACGGTAAACGAGCTCAAGGAACAAAGCCTGCTGCCGGCCGAACGATTTTTGGATCTCCTCATCGACCGCGTGGGCTATTCGTCTTATCTCAAAGATCAGATCCGCAACGAATTGAAAGCGACGGGCGATCCCACCACCCAGATCACCGTCCTCCAGGGCGCGATCCGCGAGCTGTAATGCTCGTCGTTCGTGAAGCGTCCTCCCTATCTCCTAATATAATCCTCGTGCAGCCAGGTGCCCTCGGATCTCTCTGACAACTTTTAGAATCTGCCTAGAGCCTGAAATCTCAAACCTGTTCTACCTAGGAGATCAGGTTTCCGCTAGGTGAGTGCTTACCTCTGTAGTACTCTTCTGTGAGTGAACCTCTGAATTCAACATATATGCTTCTTGGCTGATACGGGTGTTCCGCTTCATTAGCATAATAAACTGGAACAGTTGGCCTGCTAAGATTGTGGCCGCTATTCTTACGGGATTATTGCTCGGTCTATCCTGGGCTTTTACCGATCTAGCATTGGCTCATGGAGCGGTGGGCTGGATATTGTTCGCAATTGCCTTTTTTCTACTCTACGTCATTGGAGAAGAACTGTGCGGCAAGGTCTTGTCCTCGGAAACGGGGTATCAAATTTCTGAAAGATCCTTTTCATGGAAGCGCATCTGGCACGGTTTTTCCTTCCTTACCGGAGTATTTGGAATAGCCATGACCATTTATTTTCTCATTAAGCCGTAGTTATTTCTTCTCCCATCTCCCGCGCATAGAGCGCAGAAGGACCGATCTCTATTCTCTCAATCCCCAACCTGGCCTTCTTGGAGCAGCTGGTTCATGATCTGATTCTTCTTTTCCGGATCGCGATAGTATTTCAAAGCCTTGGTGAAGTTTTCCATCGCGCTTTGGCGCTTGCCCCGCAGAGCGTAGATTTCCGCAATGCCATGGTAGGCCCGCGCATCTTCTTCGTTACACTTGAGCGCCCGGCTGAAGATATCCCCGGCTTCTTGCAGTCGATGTTTGCCTAATGCCAGCCAGCCAAGGGCAGAATGGGCGGCGCCAAATTCCGGATTGGCCTGGAGCGCATCCTGATAACTCTTTTGTGCCAAATCCAGACGCCCGCGCATTTCATAGAGCCCTCCCAGCGCAAAGTGCACTTCAGCATCCTGCGGATTCAGTTTCAAAGCCGTTTTGTAGGATTGCATTGCCGATTCCATCTTCCCTTGTTCGGCCAATGCACAGGCGAGATTGGAGTGCGCTGCCGAATCGTTCGGGGTGAGCTTGACCACCTCACGGTATTCCTTGATCGCCATTTCCAGCCGCCCTTGGTCTTGATACGCCACTCCGAGATTCATTCGTGCCGGGGCATAGTCCGGAGCAATTCGGACCGCGTCGCGATATTCCTTGATCGCCATTTCGCAATGACCGGCTCGCTCGTGAATCTGTGCCAAAAAGTAATGCGGATGGGCAGATTGAGGAAGCAACCGAGCGGCTTCCGCGTATGGTCTCTTGGATTGTTCCGACTGACCCGATTGCGCAAGAAACAAGCCCATGACCAAATGGGTGAAGCCGCTGTCTCCATGCCGGTCCAGCAGATTCGTCACCCAGTTCCCCACCGCTGCGATGTCCGGCTCAGCTTCGAGGCAGAGCGCGTGGGTTTTCCAGGCATCGGCGAATCGACCTTGCACAAGATACACGACGTTTCGCGCGAAGAGAGGCCGTGGATCCTTGCTCCCTTCGGGCTCGCGACTCCAGGCCAGGGCCTTGTCAAATACGGTGTCCCAATCTCCGGCGACGATGGCCGCTTCGCATTCAAGCTGGTAAGTCCCCATAGTGCGTTTATCGAGTCAGCGAGTCTTCGATATCAGGGGGTGTCGCGCGGATCTGTTCACCGAGGGAGGGATATCGTCGGGTGAGCTGTTGCTTCATCTTCCAGGCGACGGTTCGATAGGACCAGTGCCCTTTGACGCCGGACCGCAGCTTGCTGATGTATTCCGCTTCAGCATAATCCATTTTGAACAAGCACCGTACTTTGAAGCCAAAGGGAATGGCATAGAGTGACGCTTCCTGATCCTTTTTCTTGAGCAGCTCGATATCCTGGCGCACGGCGTCCATCGCCTGCCGATACTCTTGATCCAACCCAGCTTCAACCAGAGGTGGCGGAACATCATAGCCGTGAAGCGTTGTGAAGTTCTGTTGCACTTGTTGACAGCGTCGATGTCGGTGCATATCCCGCCATGCTCCGATGTCCATGAGGACATCGAAGTTGAATGCATAGCCGCCACGGAACTCTTTGATGAGTTCATCGTACGGCCCGCGTTGTCTCGTGGCCACTTCTATGGTCGCTTGTTTCTCTTTCTCGGACCACTCTTTCACGACCTCGAGTATCTTCCGGTATGGAGCCTGTGACACGCGATAGAGGAGCGTGGTGACGATTTCGTCGAGCGGATGATGCGGGTCCATCAGCTCAACCGACTCTGCGTCATCCCACGTATTTGGGTGATCCAATCCTGTGCCGCGTAATACTTCTTTCGCATGGCGAGCCAGGTCGGAGTACACCGATTCTTGATAAGGATTCGCCTTGGCATGCCGTGCCAGTGTGGGTGCCAGAGGATCGTTCGAGTTTGAAATCTGACCGCAGAGCTCATTCCACACATTCACCGGCGGGTGTTGGCATGCGTCTTTCAAATCCTCGCCGATCGCGCGCAATTCCGGCAATTGCGACGACAACAGGCGCGTAATCTGTTTTTCCAATGTCCGGATGCTGATGACTTGCCCGACGTTGGTCTTTGCCGCAAGAGGAAGCAAGTAGCGGGTGACATCGAAGGCACGGGCCGCGATCGTCCTCTGATAATCGGCCGGCTTCATGGAATCCGGACGCGGGTCCCGTTCGGAGAGGTACGCGATCAAAGGATCGTGCAGCAAGCGATAAATTTCAGACAGACTGCGGAGAATGCCTTCATAAACCGCTTCGGTTTCGCTCCCTCGAATCTGACCCGGCACGAACCATCGGCTCGAGGCAAAATTCTGGTAGCGGCTCGATTTCGCCTGACCGTCCCAGAGCGGCTCATCCTCCAGGCGAATGGCGGCAAGTTCCGAGATCTCTTCAAAGCAGATAATGACGTGTCCGAGATCGGCAATCGACGCATGACCATAATCGAAGTAGAACTGTTCCCAGAACTTTTCCGAGGAATGGCCATGAACCCACCGGATGCTTTGTTCGATGGAGTCGGGCGAACGGCTATAGCGCGCCAGTGCGTATGCAGATTTCTCCGGCGGCATGGGAGCGAGGGCCACGACCCGACGACCTGATTGATCCTGACTCATAGGTGGTCTTTCACGGCTTATTGAACCGTAAGCCGCGCACTATACCTCTCACGTCAATATGGCGCAAGCTCTGATCCGTTGACTTGCCGCGGAAGCCGCCGCTATAGTCCGCGCGAACTGTGCGAGTATGAATTGTGCCTTCGCAAGGAGATAACTCCGTGTCCGTGATCAAGGGTATTAAAGGGGTCAAAGATCTCATGCCGGAAGAGACGCCTCGTTGGCGCCTCATCGAAGAGGCCGCCAGGCGGTGGGCGGACCGGTATGGATTTCATGAAATTCGCATTCCGATCTTTGAGGTGACGGCCTTGTTTGCGCGAAGCATCGGTGCATCGACCGATATTGTCGAGAAGGAAATGTATACGTTTCCAGACCGCGACGGGACCTCGCTGACCCTTCGACCTGAAGGGACCGCCGGAACAGTCCGAGCGTATATCGAGCACAATCGTGCCGCGATTCCCGTTCCTCAGAAGTATTTCTATTTCGGGCCCATGTTTCGCCACGAACGGCCGCAAGCAGGCCGTCTGAGGCAATTCCATCAGTTCGGCGTCGAGTCGCTTGGCGTGGCTGATTCCCAAGCCGATGTCGAGGTTATCGCTCTTCTTTGGCGGATCCTATCTGATCTCGATCTACGTGGTCTCACCTTGGAGATCAACAACCTCGGCTATGCCGCTGATCGAGACACGTATCGGCCTCAACTCGTTGAATACCTTCGGCAACATGACCTCGGTCTTTGCTCGAATTGTCGGCACCGTATTGAAGTCAATCCTTTACGAGTCTTAGACTGCAAAGTTCCTGAGTGTCGAGCAATTACCGAATCCGCTCCTCGTCTAAGCGACTCACTTTCCGAAGCGGCCCGTTCATACTTCACACGCGTCTTAGCCGGTCTCGATATCATCAAGATTCCATATTCGTTGAATCATCGGCTCGTTCGAGGTCTCGATTACTATAACCTCACCACCTTCGAAGTGACGGCGACCAATTTGGGTGCTCAGAATGCCGTTGGGGCAGGTGGCCGTTACGACGGATTAGTTGAAACTCTCGGAGGGCCGCCCACCCCGGCTGTTGGTTTTGCCGTCGGCCTTGAAAGAATATCGATGCTGCTGCCGGAATCCGCGATAGGAAAAATATCAAAGAATATGGCTGTCTATGTCGCTGGTTTCGGTTGTCACGGTGCCCCGGCTGGTCTCGAGGCTCTGGAAGAGCTGCGTCTTGCCGGGCTCCAGGCAGTCTCCGATTTTCGGGCCACGTCTTTGAAAGCCCACTTGCGACAATCCGATCGTCTTGGGTGCCGGTTCACTCTTATTATCGGGGATGACGAAGTCGCAAAAGGCTCAGGTGTTCTTCGCAATATGGAAACTAAAGCCCAGTATGATCTGAGCCTCTCTAGCCTGGGTCTTCACATTCACCCGCTCCTTATCAGCTCCTGAAGCGTGCTTTTTCAGGTTGACTTTCTTCAGAAAACCACATAGTGTTCAACATATCAGTATCATATAACTATATAAAATTAATCGTAAATTCCTGTGGATTCAAAGAAGATCGGCTTCCTTCTGGCTCTTCCCCCATCACACACCAGCGCTGAGACTGTTTACGGCCTCGCTCGCGCGGCCCTTGACGCCAACCATGAGGTCTATCTCTACCTTATCGATGAAGGCGTGAAGAATATCCACACCGATTACTATCGAGGCCTCGCCCAAGCTGGGGTCCGCATTTTCGTGTGTGCCTATGGGTGTCAACAGCATCACGTTCCGACGGCAACTATTGACTCGAGGATATCACTCTGTGGCCTTGTCGTGCTGTCTGGGATCATTGATGCTTGTGATCCGTTTTTGTCGTTTGCCTAATTATCGTTAGTCATGGCGAAAAACGTTGCCGTTGTGATTCAAGAGGATCCTCGAACGACCCGTAGGCCGGTTGAGGCCTTACGCATTGCTCTTGGTTTGGCATCGGGATCTCATGTGACAACTGTCATTCTCCTCGGTGATGCGATCCGTCTCCTGGGAGATGAGACCGATGATATCCTCGATGTGGAATTCCTTGAAAAGTATCTTCCCACAATCGAACGGCTTGAAATCCCGTTTATTCTCCAAGACACACCTGATCCCATGCCAGTTCGGAGTGAGTTCTCTATCAAACGTGGCAATGACGAAACCATCAGGGCTTCCATTCAATCCATGGACTGCACACTCGTTTTCTAAGTCAGGGATATCCTAATGCCGCCCGTCGTTTACATTGTTCGTACTCCGCTCGATACCGTGTCCCCTGCACTTTTCTCTGGGGACGACTCCCGAGTGGTGCTCTCTGTGGAAGATCCAATCCTTCCAGGGAAAGTATTGCGTGCGAACAACGAATTAGTAGTAGGTGAGCGATTATCCTATGAACAGATATTGGCAGTGGTTCTTGAATGCAAGAAGGTCCTGACTCTATGACTCCGAGGTTTCTTTATAAAGAAAATTCGTAGTCGTGGGAGTAAGAGTAACAAGGTGAATAAAGAGTATATGCTATAAAGTTTTGATTTACATGGTTAAATCTGATTATGAGGGTAAGGATAACGCTGTGGACTGGCTCTCGATGGAAGCGTTGGAACCTGTGAAGAGTTTGTGAGATCGAAAAAAGGGGGATGGATGTCTTCTACGGCTCGACATGGGCCGGTGTGTCGTGGTATTCACCCGTCGCCTTTTTAACGGACGTAATTCTTGTAGTAGGGAGTAGTTATCCACAGGTGTGAATAATCCTGTGTATAGAGATATTAGCAAGTTATGAGCATCGATACAGTCTGGCACGAAGCGCTGCAGTACATCCAAGGGAAGGTTCCAAAACAGGTGTATGACACATGGTTCATACCTGTTCATCTGGATCGGATTGAAAACTCGACGGCGCACATTGGGGTTCCGAATAAATTCTTTGGAGAGTGGTTGGATACTCATTATGGATCTTTGCTGGCGGAGGCCATGGCTACGGCTCGGGGTGGGGGATTGATGGCCGTCGCATTTACCGTTCGTGAGAAGAGACTTGCGCAGCAGGACGAACCCCACGTCTCTGCACCTGTGCCTCGGGCGATCACCCCGAAGCCTCGACGGGGAATCCAGCTGAACCCAAAATATACATTCAAGAACTTTGTCGTTGGCGCCGGAAATCAATTCGCCCATGCAGCCTGCATGGCGGTGGCGGAACAGCCTGGGCAGACGTATAACCCGCTCTTTATTTACGGTGGCGTGGGACTGGGGAAGACTCACCTCTTGAATGCCATAGGAAACCATGTGGCGGAAAAGAGCGATTTGCGCATCGCATACCTGACCACGGAACAATTTACCAATGAAGTCATCAACTCCATTCGCTATGACAAAATGATGGACCTGCGGAAGCGATATCGGCACATCGATATGCTGATGATTGACGATATTCAGTTTTTGGTAGGGAAAGAACGCACGCAGGAAGAGTTCTTTCATACATTCAATGCCTTATACGAGGGCCATAAACAGATAGTTCTCTCAAGCGATCGTTTTCCCAAGGATATGCCGGATATCGAAGAGCGTTTACGATCTCGTTTCGAATGGGGACTGATCGCGGACTTACAGCCTCCCGATGTAGAGACTCGCATCGCCATCCTGAGAAAGAAATCGGAGGATGAGGGGGTCAAACTGCCGGAAGATGTCATCCAGTTCCTGTCCACCACGATGAAGAGTAATATTCGTGAACTGGAAGGTAGT
>CAZPNQ010000053.1:0-23383 GCA_964587955.1 uncultured Nitrospira sp. | reverse complement strand
GTGCCGAGGGACAGAATCGAACTGTCGACACCAGCCTTTTCAGGACAAGAAGAAAATGAGCAAGATCAAATAGATAAGATCAAAGCGCAGTGCAAAGAGTGACATTTCATGTCATGAAAAATCAATGAGTTACAGGAATAGGTGCCACTGGTGGCACCTTTATTTGGTGCGTTTCCAATCCTGTCTTTTTTGAGTAGGGCATAAGCCCGCCCCCTTCTTCTTCAAGTCGCAACGGCACGGGATGTCCAGCGAAGAGGCCTGCACTGCACGCTTGACCATTCACGCTGTAGGAATTGCCCTGAAGGCCTCTCTGGGCGGAGACTTTTCCAGTCAGGTCTCTGAGGCATCGCGTCCAGAGACGCCGTGCCACATGGCATCAGGCACCGTCGTGTCGCTCCACGCGACTCGACCGTGCCGAGAGAACATCCGTGGCACATCAAGGGGTGTGGCACGCCCGTGGCAACCGCGCCATCGCGAACGATGTCACGCTTGCAGCCGCGCGTTGCCACACACTGGGATATTCTGTTGCG
The DNA here is from genome assembly GCA_964587955.1 of uncultured Nitrospira sp. Classification (GTDB taxonomy): domain Bacteria; phylum Nitrospirota; class Nitrospiria; order Nitrospirales; family Nitrospiraceae; genus Nitrospira_D. The sequence goes on along the minus strand of CAZPNQ010000053.1, from coordinate 22,853 downwards.
CCCCCGCGTGGGTGAGGGGCGCAACACGATGTTGAGAAGAGGTCGGTGTGCAAGTTCGGTGTCTGAGTCCGTACATGGTCGGCTCGGCTTTTCGATGGTGATTGAGGAGCAAAGCCAGGGATACCAACATGGGGGCGAGGAACTGCTAGGACTGAGTCGTGAGGTTCAATAAACCGCACCACCACAGAAACCTGCATAGCATTTCACTTGTTTCGTTTATTGCGATTATTTCGATTGGGTGCTATACTGCCTTCAGAGAAGAGAGGAAGGAATCCATGACCACTTTGACTAGAGAACCGATTGTGCCGACCGCTGAGGACGCGGCGCTCGCGAAGAAAGCGCTACAAGCCCTGGCCTCGCATCAAAACCCATCCATGGATTTCCACGTTCAGATTATTCAGAAACGGAAAACCCCTGAACGTCTGTTGTTGCCTCCTTCGGCTGTGCAACTTCTTTTCACAATTCTTGACGAAATGTCCGCGGGCAATGCTGTCACACTGATTCCGGTCCATGCCGAACTCACGACGCAAGAAGCTGCCGATGTGCTGAATGTGTCTCGTCCGTTCCTCGTGAATCTGTTAGACGAGCAGAAAATCACTTACCGAAAGGTTGGTACCCACCGGCGTATTCTCTTCGCGGATCTCATGCGCTACAAACATCAGATCGACGCGGACCGCCGTGCGACCCTTGATCAACTGACCCAAGACGCGCAAGCGCTGAAGATGGGCTATTGAATGTGGCCACCTTCACCGCGCTCTACGATGCCTGCGTCCTGTATCCCGCTCCTCTCCGTGATCTGCTTCTCGAACTGGCTGTAACGGAGCTGTTTCGCGCCAAATGGTCCTCACACATTCATGACGAGTGGATACGGGCGGTGCTTGTGCATCGACCAGATCTCACCATTCCGCAGCTCCAGCGCACCAGAGACCTCATGGATGAGCATGCTCGCGATTGCCTCGTTGAGGATTTTGAGGAGCTGATTCCATCCCTCACGCTGCCTGACCCGAATGATCGGCATGTCCTGGCAGCCGCCATTCACGGGAGGGCTGACGTGATTGTCACCTACAATCTCACGGATTTTCCTGACAAGGAACTCCAGAAATACGGTATCACGCCCCAACATCCCGATGAGTTTCTGCTACATCTCTTCAATCTGGCACCGAGCATCGTCTGTGCCGCTGCCAGAACGCATCGGGCGAGGCTCAAACATCCTCCCAAGACCACGGCCGAATACCTCGAGACACTTGAACGCCAGTCCTTGACACAATTCGTGGCGGCGCTTCGTCCCTACGCCGCTCGGCTCTGACTCTGACCTCTTCACCAGAATGTTGATGAGGGCCGTTCAGCGTGCCGCTGTGATCTGTAACCATCTGACGCTTAATTGATTGTCTGCTGGCCGCAACCGCCGCAAAACCGGCTCGAAGCCGACTCGTTGATCATCCTTCACCTCGACAAGCGGGCGAACGTTGGTCAACACGTGAACCCAGGACCTGTACTCCTCGTGTCCATTCCCTGATCGTGCTGTGCTCTCCGTGCGTGAGAACCGGCTTATTGGTTGTTGCCTGTGTGCATTCGGCCTTTGCCCTGGCTTTTCACCGACGGGCTGCGTCGATCATGCCCGCGGGCCGCCTCTGAGGCAGCTCTCTTACGCGCGCATTCCTCCGCCTCGCGCCCGCCGGCCCGCCAGGATGCGGCGGCCTCTCTGTCTCCTTTGTCGTCGCTGTGTGGCCTCCACGCCTAGTGAGAGGCCAACACATCAACTCAAACCAAAGGAGACAACACATGGCAACTCAAGAACACAAATCCAAGCCGGTCACCACGCTTCGATGCAGCAGCATCAAGGCGAGTATCTGGAAGAACGAGGGTATGAAAGGCCCGTTCTACAACGTGACCGTCGCCCGCTCGTACAAGGGCCAGGATGGAGTCTGGAAGAATTCCGAATCCTTCGGCCTGGCAGACCTTGACGCGCTCGTGGCTGTCGCCCAACAGGCGAAACTCTGGGTCACCGAGCGGTCAGGTCGCTGACCGTCACGGGAAGCCTCCGGCCTTCGCGCCGGGGGCTTCCTGCATCCGAAGAAAGGAAAACGTGATGGAAACATATCTGGAATGCGCGAAGCTCCTGGACGAGCTACTCGCCGGCGCACGCGCGGTGCGTCTCACGGTACCTGGCTATATGCCGCTCTCGGTCGAGGAGATTGGATCCAGTGAAGAGGGACACCGATTGGTATCCCTCTGTCATTATGGGGAACAGAACGGCGATCTGATGCGCGATCCCGACATGGTGTTTCGGTTTCATAACTTACACGACGGTGTGGCAGCCGAACCGGTGTCCTTTAGAAACGACTACCTTGGGATCTGTCACGAAGTCTATCGGTGTGATGCAGCTAGCAGTCGCACCCACGTATTCCCCACGCTGAAACAGGATTTGAAAGAGTTTGCCCTGACCTGGTTCGCCAATCTCAGAGATCAGGGATTCTTTGGGGACACCGCAATTCGCGAGATCTTATCGCCGTGATCTCGTCGATGCATTTCACGGGCGCATGACATGATGAGATCATGCGCCCGTCAATCAGTGAAACTGACAGAACCCTGAACCAGTGACGTCTACCGCTTCGTTCCGACAAATATATAGCTGGTGGTCCTGGCGCTGTTGATGGCCGCAGTGTACAGCCGATTTGTTGCTGGATCGTAAAAGGCCACTCCAGTGATCGTGTCGGTTCCATAGCGACAGGCGCCACCTCCGAATGTCACCGTGTGATGAAACACATTGCCCTTTGCACGAGGAGACAAGGTTCCAGCAAAGGTGCATCCATCTGATGAATGACCTGTAAGCGTACCGGCTGACTCCACTGTCACAGTGACCGTTTGATTGTTGGCACGGCGTCCAGAATAGTTCCCGGTCACCAGAGTCATGTTAGGGGTCAACTCGTAGGCACCATCGTACGTACTCGTAAAGCTCCCGTTATCTCCATTGAAGTACGCGATCGTCCCGTTCAAGCTGGTTTTCTGCACATAGGTGCCGCTCATCGTGGCCCCCCGAATTCCAGCCCCTTCCAAGTTGAAATCTCTGGTGTTAGAGGATCCGAAGGAGCTGGAGTGCGAAGTACCAGTTCCCTGAACCAGTCCAGCCAGGACGTTGGGATTGCCTATTGTCATATAGAAGACCCAATACGAGCCGTCATCGAGAACAAGTCCACCGACTGTGCGACCTGTGGGAGTAGTGCCCGTCCAGAGACCTTCAGCTGATGAGGCCGTTGGCTGCCGCATAAAAGAAGGGTCACTTTCGCCATATCCGCCTCCACCACCACAGGCAACGGAAACGAACCCGCTATTAAAACAGCTTACCAGGCTGCCGCAGGCAACGAGCCCGCTCATAAAGCAGATTGCCAGAAGCCATCTAATAGTGTCGGTCCTTTCCATGCTTATGGTGGTCTCTTCAAAACGAGAGCGAAATGCAGGGTGTGAACCCTTTCACAGTATAACAAGAGGGTAATCCCCCTCCATTTGGGGGAGAGAAAACGCTCAACGCAGCGCGAGACGATACCGGTATGCCTGCCTTGAACCAGGCTGCATCGACCAGTGATCCAGGGTGCGGTCCTGGCGTTTTCGGAAGGCGTGAGAGAGACCGATTCTAAGAGGTTGCAGGATATGGCTTTCGCCCGTAGTTGTCTTACATTTCTATCGAATTGCTTATGCTTTTTTACCGTCAGATCACCGCGCCCGGACTCTCCTCCGATGAACAGAATCAGGCACAGCTTGGTGATTGGCGTGGGACGTCTCGACTTGGGCTGGTGCAGGTGAGCTGATGGGGCAGACGGCCAAACGGACGACCACGATCACGGTGGATTTGGGTGAACTGAAAGCGCCCTGGCAGACCTGGTGTCAAAACCACGGCGTCACGCCGAGCCATGCGTTACGGAACGCCCTTCGGCAGGCCATGAATCGGAGAGCAACGCGGGCTCCCGCGCCTCGACTGCGCGTTACTCCGAAGCGAGAACGAGCCACCGCTCGCATCGAACTGAACCTGACGACCTCAGAGCTTGCCGCTCTGAAGCGCATGGCCGATCACGAAGGCTATGTGCCCACGAAATGGTTGGTGGCCATGGTGCGCGCTAAGTTGACCGGGCAGCCGCAGGTCGGACAATCGGAATTGGAGACATTGGCCCGGTCGAATCAACAACTCCTCGCCTTGGGGAGGAACCTGAACCAGATTGCGAAAGTCTTGAATACGGCGCCGCAAAACAGGACAGCCTTTAGGGTTGAGGTCGTCACCGAACTTTCTCGCGTGATCCAGGCCCATACCAAGAAGGTGTCCGATGTCTTACGCGGGACCGTGGAGCGATGGCACCTTCAATGACCCCGCTAACCAACCGGATCGACGAGAAGCTCGATGAGTGGGGGAGTCGGCTCTTCAATGTCTCAGCTGGGACTCTACCGCGGCCGCGTAGCACCAAGCGCATTCCTCTCGGCTCCGCCAAGCCTGCAACTACTGGCGGGCGGCTCAGCACGCCGCAGACTCGTGCGACCTATGTGCGGCAGAAACTGCAGGCCATGATCCGCCGTGCGCCACAAGTCGTGGTGAAACTCGTCAGGTCGCCAAAGGGTATGAAAGGCATCTCCAATAATCTCACGTACATTTCGCGTGATGGCCAACTCGAGATCGAGGATCAAGACGGCCAGGTGATTCACGGGAAGGAGGCCGTGGTCGATCTGAAAGCCGAATGGCGCGATGGCGGGATGCCGATTGCGGCGGATTCCACCATGCGCGATGCCTTTCACCTCGTCCTCTCCATGCCGACACGCACCGATCCGCTGTCGGTCCAACGCGCGGCGCGTGACTTTGCGAAACGCGAGTTCTCCGGGTTTCAGTACGCGATGGTCCTCCACACCCTCGAGACCGATCCGGATCCGAACCCATCTCCGCACCCGCATGTTCACATGACAGTCAAAGCCACCAGTCTCGATGGGGTCCGCTTAAATCCTAGGAAGGCGGACCTCCAACGCTGGCGAGAGGGGTTTGCGGAGGCCTTACGTGAGCATGGTATTGAGGCCACCACGACCAGTCGCCTCCACCGTACGAACCGGGAACGCTGGACCGTGCGGCATCTGCCTGAACCGACCAAAAAAGGGGAGACGCTTGAGCGGCTGAAACGCACAACCCGCCGTCATGTACAAGCTCAGGAAGTCATGCGGAACTATGAACAGGTAATGCGGGCGTTAGCCCAGTCAGATCGTGGGGAGGATCGGCAACTGGCGGCAGACCTGGTCCGTTACTTGAGTGAGCGGTCGCGAGACATCCCGAAGACTCGTTCGCCGGAGCGCGACTGATCTTCGTAAGATATCGCATCGTAGCATCAAAACGAGCGCAGCCAATTACAACAGAAGCAAGAGAAGCGCTGGCAGCAAGAATCACTTGAACGTTGGCAAAGGCTACCGAAGGGTTTAAGGGATTTGGTTTCGGATCACCGGAAGGTATTCCAAAATCCGCGAACAAAACCAACGAGAAACGGAAAACTGCCCCATTCGAGACCGGCGTGAGAAGCCAGCTGGCCTGAAGTCATTTCTACCCTCCTATCCAATCCCTGATTCCATGCGACAAACACGACGGGCTTCCACTAAATCTCTCATCTCTTCTGCCCGCGCGAGTTCTTCTGGGGTAAATTCTCTTGCCATGATGGCTTCGTAATCTTGAGTGGAGGTTTCAACAAGGCCCTCATAAGTGAATACTTGAAGAATTGCGTTGTTCACTATGTATTTAGTTAATGCACTGCAGTGGTCTTCGCGTGGGCGATATGTACAGAGAAGGTACTGGGATATTAGGTAGATACCAAGATCGATAAGTTGAAGGCCAATAGACGTGTGGGATGGAACCAAGGAGATAGGGCATACAAATCTTTCAACTCTTTCTAGCCGAAACATAAAGGTATCTGGTTCGGCGTATCCTCGAACATTCTTAGCCATGTCGAATTGCTCGGACATCGCGCGTCCGAATTGTTTCTGTTCATCGTGACGGAACATAACCACTTTTGAATGCTCACCTGTCACTTTGTGAATCCCACCCAATAGCAGGTCCAATGCTAAAAGATTCGGAGAGTCTTGATCTGCTCTCATTTTTTGGAAAACATCTGAAGCATTTGAGACAGCATACGCCAGTGCGTCAAGCAAGAGCTGTCTGGCTCGTTCATCTGGATGACGTTCGAAGATTCGAAATCTGAGATTTTCGAGAATACTAACAAACTCGGCGAGATTGCCTATTTCATAAGCTGACCAAAATCTCTTCGCTTCTCCGTAGGTCAAAAATGCAAAGATATCCAGGGACATTCTCCGATGAAATGCCGAGGCAAAATTGTGAAGGGGGGAGACTGCTTTATTGTAGTCAGAGTCAAGAATTATGAAGGAGAATCTTGCGGCGGCATGATTATCGTTTCTCGATCTGGGTAAATACAAACTGCGCTTGTTGAGTTTCAAGAAATGACAGCACAGATTCAGCGATTTTGTTGATCCTGCCGATTCCGAGTTCATTCCCGTGAAGCTCGTTAACTCCGAGGGTAGCCGTCCAGGTCTCATGTTGATCCCAACTCGTGGCGTCTATATCCGAGTGCGTAAGAAGTGTCCCGGTCCAAAAATACGGCTGGTTAGGATCAAAAAGGTTGTGCCCAGTATTTCCAGACTCGTCAGTGTATGCGAACAATCTTGGATGCTTACAAATCCTAAACTTGCTCATTGCTTTTACTCTTCAACCTTTTCAAAAGCCGCAGCGATTGCACCTGCAATGTCTTTGGAAAAGAGAGTTCTCCGTTTTCATATTTCGCAAAACACAGGTTGGAGATCGCGAGAAAATCGTTTTGAAGGGATTGCTCGTTGTGCGTCTGGCGAAGTTTCAAGAGCGCCGGACCATGGCACATCCTAACCTTTAAGCCATTCCCACACGGACAATCGTGATGTCCTCGATAACCGAATTCGAGGAGAAAACAAACTACTCGAAGTGCCGCAAGATCATCCCGCAGGCAAAGACTCTCAATATAGTGACGAAGAATGCCTTCATGTCCATGTTCCGCTTCATCGAATGGATGACGCCCGTGTTTCTTGAAGAAACAGTACCCATAAAGATATGGGATAACCAGCCGGTTGACGAATCCGAGCAATGTCGGCTGCTCGAAGAAGATGCGGCGCTGTTCTACGGGGACTCCCAGGCACAGAGTGCCCGTTGGATTGCGATGCTTGTAGTCGGCCTCGATCCTACCGCCGGTTTCCCGGACCCGTGGTAACGACTCGGGAAAGTCATTGGGAACTCCTAACTCGATTTCGAAAGACTCCGAGATTACCTCCAGACCGTCGGCGGATGCATCGAACGGAAGCGCACCGGCCACAATCGTTCCAGCAGCATCCGTGATAACCGTCGCCAGGTGTTTGTGAACGTCGGTAAGTTCGGCCATTTGCCGCTGAAGCTCTTCCGTCATTCTTCCTGCCATGGTTTGGCAGGGCTGGTGATGTGGATACGAGGCGGCGTGTCAATGACCACATCCGGCGGAACTAGAACATCAAGGTGCTTCGTCACAACCCCCATGCCCAAGGCGCGGCCCAACTTCTCCTTAAGCACGCTCGGCTTGATTTCGTTGATGCTGTTCAGCAGGTCTTTCTGCAGAGTAGCGACCCAGGCAAAGAAAGCCCGCGCCCGGGCGTGATTGTCCTCGTGCCAACGGTCTGCAAAATTTTCTTCGGGGTTTGCTGGGTTGCCGATGTACCACCTGCCGTTCGGCAAACGCCGGATCAAGCCGATATCCGCGAGTGACCGCTCGATATTTTTACCCTCGACCAGGGCAGCATGAGCCTGAAGCTTATGGATGATCCCAAAGAGGGCCGAGTAGAGGTCGGCCTCGTTGGCGTATAGAGTAGCTGCCAGGGTGGTAGGAATGATTGAGATCGGCGCATAGTCGAGACGGTCATGGTGATTGAAACGAAGGTCGCGGTGGCGCTTCATGATCTGAATCGAACGCTGAAGCGGGGTCCGGACCAGCTGGTCCGGCACTTGGTCGATGCTTGCATAGATAGTCGGTGCACGGCGCTGAATTGCCCGCTTCTGCTCCAGGGACTCTCGCAGAAACGCAGCCGCGTTTTTCTGGTCGAACCAGTTACCATATCCACGCGGGTTACTCGCAGACCACGAATAGACAGCACCCGCCTTGTGCGTAATTGCAATAGCAGAGTCGCGTAGTTCACGCGGCTCGGGAACAGCTGGCAGTATGTCCATATGGAACCCGACGCCATCATCCTCGGCGTATTCGAGCGTCCAGCAACGGCGGCCTTCCGGTTCGAGCATTTTCTTGTAGGTCCCATGCTCACGAAGCCGATCACCTATGGTAGTTTTCACGGTTTCAGGCGTCTTCTCGCCTTTGCTTAAGGGCAACTCGCATACGAGGTCGATGTCATAGGACGCCTCGATGCCATCGCGGATTGGACGCACGACCGTTCCTAAGCGAAAGGAGCCCTGAACGCAGATGCTTGGTTCGCCCTGGCATCCGGGGTATCTCCCATCATGCAGCCATTGTCCGACAGCCTGGTAGCGGTCCACGGCGTCTTGATACTTACCGGGCGAGATATCGATCTCTGCCGCAACTTGTTCGAGAAATGCCGAATACTTCTTGATATCGATCGCCATTGTTTACAACCTCCCTTGTGATGACAGCGTCCGCTCTTTATCCAGCGCATAGACTGGCACGAACGATTCTGCCGGTCGGTCGAAAAACACGGGATCGAGAACCGGCTGCCGATCGCGTGCGAAAGAGAAACCAAGCCCTTTGAGATCTTGGATGACGTGTGTGTCATCCATTTTGAAGGCATTTGAAGGAACGGTATGATTTATCCTGTAAATGGCGGTGCGCTCATGTTCATGCCCGGTAAGTAATTTGGCCATTCCCATTGCGGAATGGGATTGCCCATCCATGAATAATTTGATGACCTTCGAACCCAGCGTTCCGATCCCTGCTCTCTTATACATCGTGTATGTCTCTTCGAGGGATCCGAGGCTGAGGACGTTGAGGGACTGAGGCGGCCAACCCAGCAAGGCAATGGCCTCGATCACAGCCAAGGCCGTCGGGTTATTGGCCCATGTTCCGCCGTCGGTCAGACCGACGGCATCTCCCGTAACATGCTGACGAAAGTAGGTTGGCGCGGCGGCAGTTGCCATGGCTACATCGACGGCCAGGGCCTTATAGTCATTGCGAAGACGTGTGTGATGTGCGGTCTTATAGATGTAAACGGAGCGTGCGACCGGATTCCACGCCGGAATTACTAAACGCGTTGTGGCATCGCCAATACGCCGCTCCCCGAGTGTCTGCTCCAGCACGCCACGTAAATGACCCGAATCATATTTATTCAAGATCATCCAGCGACCAAGCCGTAACTTGTCCAGAATGAAATCGGCTACGGTTCCTCTGCCCTGAGAGAAAATCTCCGAACCTCTTCTTTGGTAGAGATCGAGCAGTTCTGAAGCAGACAGCCCCATTGCAAGGCCAATCGCGATAATTCCTCCCGTTGACGTTCCGGCTATCAAATCAAAATATGATCCAATCGAACGAACTTGAAGATGTTGTTCGAGCGCAGCCAGAAAGGCGGCAGGAAAAGTGCCGAGTATCCCGCCTCCGTCGATACAAAGGATGCGCCGCTTGGTCAGTTGCACGTCATATACATCTTTCATACGATTGGGCTGCGTATTTTGATCTCCTGTATAAGGATATAGTCGGACGTTTTACCGCTATTCAGCGCTTCTAGCCTCAGAACGGTCAGGTCAGTGCTTTGCGTAATGATTGCAAAAGGGCCTGAGCGTCATCGATTTTCTTGAGGATAGCGGGATCATTCTTAAGCTCTTGCAGTACGGTCCAAGGAACATTTCTCATGGCTTCAACGGCAGAGTCTAAATCTCCAGGTAATCCGGCTTTTGATTGCTTGGGAGCGGGAGGGGCTATGCGAAGCATAGCCGAGTCGATGTCGCCCTGATCGCTTAAGAATTGTGCACGCGCGACGGGATCGGGAAGAACCATGCGCAATCTGCGCAAATCTTTTGAATTGGTTATCCGCTTTTGATTGACCTTCTTAACGACCGCTTCGACAACGCTAGGGGTCAACAGCTTCTTACTCACCCCCATCAACTCTCGCGACCACGTGATCGCCGCACTCGGATCGCGCAAACTTGTGAACTTCTGCGAAAGCTCAAATATTTCCACTAGCTTATCGAGCTCACGAACAGAGATGCCAAGGATATTGGCGGCACTGGCGCGTCCCATCATATCCACGAGCCGGTAAGCCACCATTTCTTTTTCCTTCGCATCCCATTCCTTGCGCTGACGGTGAATGTAAATCCAGACACGAAGACGATCTTCTTCCGAAAGCGTGCGGTCTGTCACTTCGACAGGAATGTTGCGGTACTCTTCCTTTCCTTGTTCAACCAGTACCCGAGAATTAGTCCAACGCCGGTCGCCATCAATAATACGGAATTTTTTGGGATGATCTGGGTGAGGCTCCACGAGAAGCGGCTCAAACAGCCCGCCGTTGGCTTCGATCTGCCGCTGCAGCTCCTCGTCGGTCTTAGGTCCCATTCGCGGTTGATTATTGTTCGGCAAGATGTCGTCGATGTCCGCTGTCTTCCGATAGGTTCGAAGCACGGTGCGATCGAGTCGACGTTCTTGCAAGCTCACCAGATTTTGACGGTCGCGGGCGGCTCCCATACTAGTCATGCACTGCCTCCTAAACTGTATCTGCCGTGCCTACGATGCTATCAATCTCGTTACAGATTTCAGCCTGTACTTTCTGAATGGACCGGATTAACTCCCCCTGAGTTTTCCAGATGGCCTCGTGGGCTTTCTTTTCTTTCACCTGCACATCGAGCAGCTTATCTGCCTGGGAGTCAATCCGCTTGAAAAGGTCGCGGCACCGTTCTGAATTAATAAAGGCATAGAGTTCCGCCGTCTTCTGTGTTCGAGCTTCATCGCTGAGACGCAAGATATGCGTTGCGACGATGTGCTGCCGGACGATCTGCACTAGGGCAGCAACACGAGCGGGAGTAGCCAAGATTACGCCATCCTGCACATGAAGATGGCGTTGTTTCGCCGGAAACCTACGCGTAGAGAGGATAGCATGGTCGGCTTTCGCTGCCATTTGATCGGAGGCCAGCTTCGTCACGAACTCATTGCGCCAGGCATTGTGATTTTTGGAATCGTAGATAATGCTTCCGCACTCTTTACCGTTGTGAATCACCACATGAAGAATGTCCGCGCCCGGCTGTCCCTTGTTGATGCGCTCGATCCTATCACCCTCAAATTGGCCCTTAAGAACTTCGTAAAGATCGAGCTCCGCTCCCTCCCCGAGCTCTTCCGCCGTCTTGTCGGCTAAGGTCCGCTGAAGTTCTTCGACCTTATTTGAGAGTTTCAGTTCTTTCTCAAAGGCCGCTTGCCGTTCGACATTTACGGCTTCCGTTTGTGCGCGCTCCATCGCCTCGCGTTGCTCTTTTAAACGCTCCGCGACATCAGCTTCATAATTGTTCTTCAAGACCGACAGTTGCTGCTCTGATGCAAGAAGCTTTGATTCGGCTTCAGTTCTGGCCTGCTCTGCACTTGCAATATTCTCTCGCATCGACGATTCGACCGATGCAATGATTTCCTGCCGAGCGGTAACCAGTTGCTCCTCTGCCTCGTGTCTTACCTTCGCGACAGCGGTTTCGTTCTCGAAACGCATCTGATTAATTTTGGCGACTAGGTCTGCGTTGGATTGCTTTACTATCGCGTTCGTCGCCTCCGCTTCCTTAATTCGGGCTTGGTAGGTTGCTTCGGATTCTTGGCGAGTCCGTTCGAGCTCAGTGAGTTTGTGGTGGACCGCAGCTTCCGCCTGTGTCTGCGCTTCATGACGAATCACCATTGCATTCGTCTCGGCTTCCTGCTTGACCTTTTGGATTGCTGCCTCGCTGTCGCGGCGCACGTGATTGAGCTGCTCCTGCAGGGCAGTGTTGGCCTGTTCAGCTGAAGTCTGTGCTGTCTGCGCCTCCTCGATCCGGGATTGCATAGTAACCAGCACCTCTTTGTTGAGGCGTTCTGCTTCCGCCAATTTCTGACTCAGGGAGACTTCCGCTTTCTGCCGCTCTTCCTCACGTGCGCTAGCAACCTGCGCCGTTGTGGCAGCGACCCCTTCCTGCCGCGTTCTTTCAACTGCCTCAGCTTTCTCGCGCCCGAACTCCTCCAGCAACCTGGCAGTGATCTGTGCCTCCCGTGCCGCTTGTCGGGTTTCTATGCGGTCCTTGATCTCATCAAAGCGGTCGTGTGGAATTGGCTGATCGCATGTCGGGCAGGTTTCCACTCCCGTATGAATATGGGTTAAAGCGCTGGATGAACCGGTGGGTTTTATAAGGGGCGATTGAGATAGCGACATGGTGGACCTCCTATAAAGTAGGTCCTAATTACTCCGATTTTATCCTACTGTCAAGCCAAGAAATCTCAAATTTAGCCGAATTTATCTCTTCAAGGGACGGCTGCTCATGGAGCCTGATTGTCAAATCGGCTTCAATTCAGGCCTACCATCAAAATGGCTTTATGAGGGTGAGTGAATTGTAAGACGCCTCGGCTGAGATCAGACGTGCGGTAGTGTTGACATTTGGTTAACACAACTATATTGTTGTGTTAACCAATGATACCGAACTTCGAAGAGAGTGGTGATTTACCGCCTGGCATTCACTTGGTTGCCTGGGAGGAGTTCGTCGCTCGCTATGGCACAAGCCCTCATAGACAAGCCTTGATAGCAGGTCTAAAGCGAGGCTTAGAGGTGCTCAAGCGAGCCGGATGTCACATCGCATATATTGATGGCAGTTTCGTAACGGCTAAAGACGTTCCAAGAGACTACGACGCATGTTGGGACATTCAGGACGTCGATCCCACTTTACTGGACCCTGTGTTTCTCGATTTTAAAAATAAGAGAGCAGCGCAGAAGGCGAAATATCTCGGTGAGTTTTTCCCGGCACAATTTGCTGAAGGGTGTTCTAATTCCGCCTTCGTCGACTTCTTCCAGATTAATAAGGACACGGGACTACAAAAGGGAATCATCGCCATTCACCTTAAGGCACTATAACGCATGATTAAAAACGAACGTCAGTACAAGATCACAAAGGCTCAAGCGGAAAAGTTGCAAGCCGCGCTTGCACAACAACAGTCCGCCGTACCGCCTAAAGGAGTTCATCCTTTGCTTTTCAAAGCTCAACAGGACGCCTTGCAAAGCCAAATTGTCGATTTAAGAGACGAGTTAGCAGAATACAAGAAACTGCAATCAGAAGTTCCGGTCCAATTTACAACGCAATCCTTCTCTGAACTCCCAAATCTTTTGATCAAAGCTAGAATTGCAAAGGGCTTAAGTCAGAAAGATCTGGCTGATCGTATTGGATTGAAGGAACAACAAATTCAAAGGTACGAAGCAACTAATTATGCTGCAGCCAGCTTTAATAGGTTGTTGGAGATAATCAACGCCCTTGATGTGCGAGTGACAGACCGGTTGGTACTTAATGTTCCTGATCTCGACTTAAATACATTTTTAAGGGGACTTGAAACCGTGGGATTAGGTAGAGAGTTTGTACTAAGCCGTCTCGTCCCTCGTGAACTTCGGGCTTATTGGGAGAGGTTCGGTGACCAAACTGACGTGGCCCGCAATTTAGTCTTTCAAGTTGCATCTGCAATAGCTCGTGTGTTCAAGGTCTCACCTAATGAACTTCTAGGCAATCCCGCTTTGGCTTTGGGTACAGTCGCAGGAGAACCTAGTGTTCGATTCAAGAAACCAGCTCGGGTGGACGTTAAGCGGTTTGATGTTTATGTAACGTATGCTCATTATTTAGCTAACCTGGCATTAAAGACTACGAATGCAACCCAGGCCGACAGGGGTCCCTCCGATCCGAAACTTATACGGGAGCTGATATTAACTCGCTATGGCCATCTAACTTTTAATTCAATCCTTCACTTCACTTGGAGCCTCGGAATACCAGTGTTACCCCTAAAAGATCCTGGCTTATTCCATGGAGCATGCTGGAGACATGAAGGAAGAAACGTCATTGTGCTTAAGCAAGCTGTTCCGTCCCCATCTCGCTGGGCATTTGATCTCTTACATGAACTTTGGCATGCATTTCAAAAACCGACCGAGCCCGAAATGGCAATTATCGAATCCAATGAAATGGCAAGTGAACGTGCCCATTCAACCGAGGAGCAATGGGCTAGCTATTTCGCTGGTGAGGTCCTTTTAGCAGGAAAGGGAGAACAATTAGCTCAAAAGTGCGTTGACCGATCTCAAGGAAGTGTTGAATTACTAAAAAATGCCGTGAAGGAAGTTTCTGCAGAAACCAAAACACCAGTCGACTGGCTAGCAAACTACATGGCTTTCCGATTGTCTTTACAGGGTATTAACTGGTGGGGGGCGGCCACAAACCTTCAACAAGGTGGAAATGACCCCTGGACTACTACAGCCGATGTGCTACTCGAGAACGTTAATCTCTCCACCTTAGAGGAGACAGATCGTACTTTGCTAATGCAGGCACTTTCTTCTTGATTATTATGGTCTTTGGCCAAGGAACCATCCCGCCACTTAAGCCCCTGAAAATCACGTGCACAAGCACGGATTGCGGGAATGGACTGCACTGCTTCCTCCAAACCGAAAAAATGAAAAGAGAAAATAAGGCCGGAGCATGTAGAGCGTGTGGTACGAGACTCGTCGACTGGGAACGGCTACAAGAAAATGACATTGCTGACGTGGGTTACACATTTACCGCTCTGAAGCACGAACTGATTCGGCATCATTTTTGGCATGTAGAGATCGATGATAAAGCAGTTGCGCATGCTCGACGTAAAGGTCGTATAGGTCTTAAGGAAGCGGTGTTTCACAGGATAGGCAAATCTATAGGGCCTGCTCAACCGTCATTCGATGGAAGGCAAACGCCCAGGGAAGGCTCCGGCAACACTATCTTCTATGGTCAGCATGCGACAGCAAGTTGCTGCAGGAAATGTGTGGAGGAATGGCATGGCATTCCAATGGGACGCGAGCTAACTGAGCAAGAGGTTAACTACCTATCGCAATTAGTGATGCTTTATCTTGAAGAGCGACTCCCACAACTTACAGAGGAGGGGGAGCATATCCCTCCCAGTAAGCGGAAACATTAAGTATGAATGTCACGATTGACAGCGACTCATGGGCGGCGAGATACCGGAACCGCATACTCAATAAACGGTCGCGAACCATCTTTGTCAGCAGTTTTGTAGGGACTGGCCAGGAGGTCGATCTGAGCAAACCCCCTAATTGCGCTGGTCTGGGCAGAATAAGGCACTTTACCTCTAGTTCGAACAACGCGTGGCCAAGCAATCCATTGCCCCTCTCACCAGCTTCCAACGCTCTTGGTACCTCTCGTGACTCTGTTCGAGCGCAGGTTTTTCAAAACGCAGCGTGCAACTGGAGATGTTGGTACTGTTATGTCCCATTTGAAATGTTATCTGCCAACCCTAAGTATGGGGTTTGGAAAACTTCATCGGAACTGGTGGACCTATTCCTGGCAGAGGAAGACCATCCGCGGATTCTGGTTTTAAGCGGGGGACAGCCAGAATTAACACCCGAATGGATTCTGTGGACTATGTATGCCCTAGAAGAGCGACAAGTCACTGACAAAGTCTATCTTTGGTCTGACGACAATCTCAGTAATGACTATTTTTGGAAGTTTCTGACGGACGAAGAGCAAGAATACATTCTGAGCTATCACAATTATGGGAAAGTCGGATGCTTCAAAGGCTTTGACGAAGACTCTTTTGCGTATAACACTCTAGCTGCAACAAACTTATTCCAAAGGCAATTTGAAATTATGAAGCGCTATGTCGCTTCAGGTTTTGATATTTTCGCGTATGTCACCCTTACAACTCCAAGGAAAGCTACGATCAAATTTGCTGTAAATCACTTTATTGATCGACTGCAATCCATACACACAAACATGCCTCTTAGAACAGTTCCCTTAGAAATAAAGCCATTTTCACCTGTCGTGCCGCGGATTACAGTTCTGCATAATGAGTCTTTGATAAACCAGCATTATGCGGTGGAAGCTTGGAAAAATGAGTTATTGAAACGTTTTACTTCAGAGGAACTTAACACTCCGATCACAGACGTGAGCCTCAAATGACAGCACAATTCCACAAACGCATCGACTCGTGGGTGCTGGCTGGCCTTCAAACAAGCGATCGAGAACAATGCACAATCTTTCATAAATTGCCCGGCGTCTATCCAACCGAAGTTCTTAGGTCTATAAACAGACTCATAAAGGCGAGAAAACTTGACCCCCGTCGAACACCTGTGCGACTACAAATACAAGGCACGAAGAAAGAAGGTGTTCCCTCTTGCCTTCCTACGCCACATCCGCTCGATTTTGATTGGAGATTTTCAACTAACGGAAGAAAACTGTTACTCGGTCGCTTAGAACAGGCCGACGAGTCTGTGGTAATGCTTGGATGTCCGACGCTTTTTGAAGCCGCCATCAATGAAAGGGTCAGGCAGAAATTATTTCTCCTCGACAACAATGCAGTAACAGTCAATGCGCTAAAGCACTACAGCAGCTCGCAGTATAAGGCCATTGGTCTTGACCTAAGTCACGGGATTCTGCCCCAAATAAAAGCCGATGTGGTTTTTGCTGATCCGCCCTGGTATACAGAATACATGCAGGCCTTTTCGCATGCCGCAGCAAGACTCGCCAGGAAAGGCGGACTGTATTATCTTTGTATGCCGCCAGCCGGAACACGACCAGGAGTGGAAAAGGAGAATGCGAGTCTTATTCGCTACTGCTATAAATTGGGATTCCGCTTGCTCTCATATCATAAGGGAATAATCCCATATTCCTCGCCAAGATTCGAAGTAAACGCCTTATCAGCAGAAGGCGTGCATGAATACCCAGATGATTGGAGAAACGCAGATTTGGCAACATTCATACTAGAACTTCCCTCTTTAATCGTGAAGCCGGTTAGGCAGATTTCCCATCCATGGCAAGAAGAAACCTTTAGGGGAATGCGTCTTAAGCTAAGAATAAAGGAACCAAGTGCTTCGACGAACCCTTTACTGGTTCCCCTTATAGAGGGAAATATTTTTCCTTCTGTCAGTCGAAGACATCCATTGCGGCATTCTATCGATTTATGGACATCGGGAAACAGAGTTTATGCGTGTGAGAACACTAGCATATTGAGTGTTATCATACGTTCCCATTCGGAAGGACGAAACATTAGTTCAATGGTCAAGGATCACTTAAACCGAAGGCTAACTCCCAATGAGCAGCAGCATATTAGACAGGCATCTGAGCAACTTGAATCACTGCGTCAAGTTGAACAGTTGGAGAAGGTAAATTGGATAGTAAACGCTTAGTGCACAAACCAGAAACCATTGCGGTTACACTTAAAACAAGGCTTTTGAAAGATCCATTTTGGAAGAAGCAGATTAACCGGACTGGTGCCATGATACACCTCGGTATCTTTATCGAACCATATCTAGATTTGATCGTCCGAGGAAAGAAAAAGCTAGAATCCCGCTTTTCCATAAGACCTTGCCCACCGTATGGGTGTGTCAAATCGGGCGATATTCTCTTTCTCAAAAAGTCTGGTGGCCCAGTGATTGGAGTGTGCCAAATAGGGTGTGTGGTCTTTCATCCACTGCGTCCTGGACTGCTCTCTGATATTCGCAGAATGCATTCTATAGAGCTGTGTATAGCTGATACTAATTTCTGGGATAACAAGCTTGGCGCCAATTATGCAACATTACTAGAACTGCAGAACGTTCATGCTCTAAATCCCTTTCCAATCGAGAAACGTGATCGAAGAGGATGGGTAGTTTTACGGCCGTAGGTACCGAAGCATGCATAATGGAAAAGTAGCAATCGCAATATCCGGTCTAATCGCCAGCGGCAAAACAACCATTGCCCACAGGCTTGCAGATAAGTTGAATGCGAAGCATGGAAGTTTTGGAAAAACCATCAGGGCAATTGCAATTGCCCAAGGGCTCAAAAATGAAAGACATGTCCTGCAACGGCTAGGAGAGGAATGGATCGAGCAGAGGTGTGCAAAGCTTTGCGAACTTACTCTGGCGGAAGCAAATTGGACCTCTCAGGATAATTTGGTTATAGAAGGAGTAAGACATGTTCAAGCGCTCGAAACGTTGAAACATCTACTGCGCCCGATCAAGCTGACACTCGTTTATATAGATGCAGACGATACCCTAAGGGCAAAACGGCTTATGGATGCAGGTTTGGACAGCCAAGAGATTAAAATACTGGACTCTCATTCCACCGAAATACAGGTCCAAACAGTACTGAAACAAATGGCAGATTACGTCGTCATATCAAATGATTCTCCAGAAACAGCAGTAAGTAAGATCATTTCGTATATTGATTCCTTGGAAAACAGACAACAGAACAACACCTAGTCAAGCGTTTCCAATTTCAGCGCTCAGCCGCCCTGGAAGCTCTTCCACAATCTTCATGTCGGCTCCTTTCACTTTTTCGTAGTTCCTAATATATTCACACGAGTATATCCTTCTAACCAAAATTTACACACCCGCCAACGCGACGATCTTCATCACATCCGTCTCGGTGTGCGCACAGCATGGGCAATAGATCTCCCGATGTCTGATTTCAGGAAATACAATCTCCACGCCGAGAATCCGCAGACAACGCCGAACCGAAAGCCGCACATTCATCACCGGTTTGCCTGGCGCCAGGCGTTTCGGCGATAACCATTCATAGGCATGGGGCAGGAGGTCACCGATCGTGTCGACGCCCCGCCGTTTCAGGTCGTGGTGGGCGCGGGTGCTGAGGAGCAGACTCGCAATGGGTTGTGACGCAAAGCGCCGCACCGCGTCAGGAGGAATGCGTCGACCCGTCTCCCGATCTAGCATCCGTTGCGTCATGAAGCAATAAGTGGCATCGAGGACGACGCAGGTCCGTCCATCGAGAGCGGCGAAAATATGTTCAATCAGACTCTCATCGCAGCGACGTTGTTCCCGGATCGAGTGACCGAGATGTGCCGCTCGTTCGATAATGGACACACCATTACGCGCGCGGTCCCACTCGGCCTGTGCCCAAAGACTGAGTCTCGAACGGACCGCGTCGAGGGCCGTGCGCCTGGTCGGATGGTTTACTATAATGTCCATTGTCAACGTCGCCAATCGATCCTTCTGCATAATGCTGCGTCCTTCCTTCCAATTCATAAGTGGTGACTCGTAGATCCTCACGCCTCACGAACGCTCTGTGCTTCGTGTCGTTGCCCAGACAGGAAGCTTAGGACGCGCGTGGCGCCGTGTTGTTATGAGGAAGGACAGGTTTTGAGACCATTCCCTTGAGGTGGGAAGGCGTTCTACATAAGAGGGAAGAGCTAAAGTATGTATCAGTAAGTGAGCATATTTAATATATTAATTAACACTAGTTGGATAGCTGATGTACCTGGTACCGTCAGCTGGCCTTGTGGCGCCGTGAGCGAGACCAAACTCCAGGCCGGCATTGCTTTGGCGAGCTTATTTCTTCGGGCAGAGCTGCAAAAAGTTTCGCCGCTTCACCAGAGTCTGGAACGGACTTGTTCCCTGGATCAAGTAGTACTTCATCAATGCGGTTTGGCATTCTTTCGGTGCCTGTGGGCCTGCCGATAAACACAGGAGGCATTCACAGGCCAGCCTGGCGTCACCCTCCAAGAAGGATGATTTGGGCACCGTTTGTGCTGGCGAGTTAGGGGCCTGGATGAAGAGGCCCACTCCCACAAGGACTATGATCCAGTAATGTTTCGTCCACCAAAACATCAGGTCACCTCCGACGATCCTGGGGACATACTTACGACGCCATGCATCACCGGCCGCCTCGTGTCCGCTCCAAGGCGGGGCTCAGTGTGACGTTCGACGAGCGATCGGTCCGTGTGGCTGTTTGATCGAACCGAGGCACCAGTGGTTCTTGGGTGCTGGCGCGGATTGCCTCTTCCAATTGACGCTGTTCCCGGACCCCGAGGGAGTCCAGCTTGATGATCTCCCATCGATTGCGAGTCGCGGGATGCGAGCTCGTTCTGTTTGATGCGCCGGAACCATCCCGTTCCGGATCCTTGATGATCATAGACTCATGTCCCTGTTGCACGAGCGCCACCGCATCACCCAGCTGTACCTTTCCCTGTTCACAGGCGCGACCCAGGTCGACGCCCCAGATTGTTCGTTCACCACGATCGGTCACCACTTTTACAAAATAACTCTTGGCATTCTGAACATCGTGGTCGTAGTGACCGATGCCATGGTCCACGACCGTGCCGACCACAACTCGTTCGCCCTGCAAGCGCGCCTTGGCCTCCTCAATGGCCGCAGCGATCATGGTTGGGGAATCCCCCCGTGCCTTCAGAATGGCTTCGAGCGTGGTGACCGCGACCTGTTGGTTTGGGCTCAAGGTCTTATCCGTTTTTCTAACATGATCATCCGTCACCCGATCATGTGATGTCTCGCGATCGACGGGCTTCTGTGCTGGCTTGCGATAAACCGTCCGCTGATCCCTACGGTCTTCCGCTCGCGCCAAGTCGATCCCACGCGGGTTATAGCCCTCCACATCGAGGCCGGCAATCGTCGCTTGCACCCAGGCTTCTGTTTTGAATTCAGTGGTGCCGTTCACCCGTACGGTGGTCCAGCCCTTGGCTTTGGCCCGGAGCACCATCCCTTGAATGACGCTGGGGTCGTCATGTTCCGTGACCAAGCGCTTCCCGTGATCCGTAAATGCGATCTTTGTCGGCTCACCGGGCGCCGTGCGGTAGTAAAATTGCTCGCCGGCTTCGAGGAAGCGCTTCCGCAAAGATTCGGCGGCGTCACGACGCTGATTGAGTCGTGGGTGTTCGGCGTTCTGTTCCTGAGTTCCTTCCGCAGGTTTCGATTCGTCGGTCGGTTGGGTTGCGTGTTGTTCGGCTACTTCAAGTTCATTCATGGTTTCCATTCCTTATCCGTACCACTGCGGCCAGACGGACGCCGCATTGTGTTCCTTCACTTCAATTTCTACCCGTCGGTTCTTCGCCCGGCCTTTCTTGGTCGCATTGTCGGCCACATGTTCCCCGATCGGGACGATGGTGATCTCAATGTGGTTCGGGGCGTACCCCTGCGCGATGAGATAGGCACGGGCCTTATACGCTCGCTGCTTGGCTGTTTCATGTTCGATCCAGCGATCTTGTTCGCCGTCCGTATAGCCACGGACTTGTAGACAAGGACGACGTCTCATCACCTGTTTCAGGTGAGATTGCAGTTGCATGCTGGGAAGAAACTCAGACCGTCCTGTTCGTTCGGACACACGGAAGATGACACTGTGACGATGCAATTCGACCTGTTCTCGTTCGCTCAGTTCAATGACCCGCGGTCTCCACGCGTCGGTCAGCTTGTCGTGTATTGGAGGGGCAGGGGAGTGGGATAGCGCTGCTGACGGTCCGATGCTGCACACCGGCCGTATGGAGGTCGATCGCTCCCCTTCACTCTGCGACGTCTCGGGATGTGACAGGCTCGGATCAGATACAGCCGGAGACATACCCCCCTCGTTCGCTAGAGAGGGGCTCGTCTGCGAACCTTTCCATTCCGGTGAAAGAGGATTGATCGTCAGTGCCGCCGCGGTAATCATGCGGCTAGACCGGGATTTGCCCTTGGATAGTTCTTGCTGTTGGAGTTGTATGAGGGTCAATGCGGCTGTCAACTCATGGACCTGTTGTGTGAGTGTTTCCACCTGTTTGGTGAGGAGACTCCGATCTTGCTTTTCACGCTGGTCACTTTTAACTCGTTCACGATAATGCTGGATTGTCTCATCGCTGTTAATGGGCACCCGAGCCGCTCCGGATGGCACCACCGGTTTCTGCCCACAAGCCAGCATCGCGGTGCAGGCGAGGAGGATGGCGAGTGCCTGTAGGCGTGCGTGTTGCTTAATGCGTGTCGTCATATGTCCCTCTCTTCTCTTTCTCGATCCACCGAGGACCGATCAGTGTTCCCCTCTGTTCTTTGGACTCTTGTTGGTTCAATCACGGGACTCACCTTCTGCAAGCTTAGACTCGTAGCTTCTTGTCGCGAATGCGGCTCGAAACTGATGTCATGGTCTTCTCGTTCCACACCACTGACACCTGTCTCAACCTTGTTGGTCCATTGCAGCTGGGCCACGAAGGCATCAACCAAATGGCTCACTTCTTCGACCGTCGGTGGGTCATGCGACACGACGGGCGGCAGGGTGGTCAGATCCATTGCCAATTTCGACAGGTCGATGGGCTCATCCGGTTGTACCGGACGCACCCGTCGTTCGACTTTGGCGCGATGCAGCTCCAAATCGAGCCGGGGAATCTCCACGGACAGCTCCCGGCACACGAAGGCCGCCGCTTCGAGTTCTGATTGATGCGGCATGCGCTTCCCGACCGACGCGAGGGAGGGACTCATGCGCTTCAACCGATCGATGAAGACTGGATCGGCATAGAACCGGGCCTTCTCGCAGAGGATCGGCTTCGTATGCATGAGATTAATGATCGCTCGCTGGTCTCCCAATTCTTTCACTTCCTGAGGAAGTAGGAGAGGCCGCGCCTGTTCCGAGCGGGTGGAACTGGATGACGCCTGTTTGCTGTGGCCCCAGGCGAGTGGTCGGCTCGTGCCGGTTGAGATCGCCTCGGCGGTATAGGTGCCGAGCATTTGGGAATAGTATTGCGCGTCTCGTTGTTCGCGAGGTGCAAAGAGGATCTGGCAGGCGTGGTTCGTGACGAAGGTGCGCGCGTCCTTTTCGCCATAGACCGATTCAAGCTGCGAGAGGCTCTGAATGATCGGGAGCAGACGCAGATTGTAGCCGGCCATGA
>CAZPNQ010000052.1:0-24305 GCA_964587955.1 uncultured Nitrospira sp. | reverse complement strand
GAAGGGTGTCGGTCTCGTGAAATATTCTGAGCGGCAGGAATTGTCCGCCATCAAGGAGGATCGCGGCGTGGTCACGGAAATCACGGAAGAACTTGAAGACTACGACATCAAAGCGCCGAAAGCCTCACTGAGCCGATTCGAACCCACGGCGAAGGGTGTTCTCGCTGATGACTCTGGCGACCATGAACTGAGTCAGGTAATCTTCCCCGCCCGCTTTCGCGCCTACCCCTGAAAACCGATGTCCACCGAAAGGTTGACGAGAGACAAGGGCACCGGTAATCGGCCGGTTCAAGTATAGATTCCCTACGTCGAACTGCTCCCGAGCCATGGCGAGATTGGCAGGGCTCCTGGCATAGACGCCCCCGGTCAAGGCATACTCAGTTCCATTTGCCAACCGAATCGCATCGGCAAAACTGTCCGCTTTCATCACCGCTAAGACCGGCCCGAAGATTTCCTCCTGTGCCAGGCGGTGATGGGGTTGAATATCCACAAAGACCGTTGGTCCGACGAAATACCCGGCATGATCCACGGTGCGTTGCACGAGGAGCCGGCCTTCTTCGTGACCGAGTGAAATATAGCGTTGTATGCTCGCTTGGGCTCGAGCATCGATCATCGGACCCATTTGGGTGGATGGATGCATGGGATTGCCGACTTTCAGGCTCAGCACTGCCTCACGTAGACGGGAAATGAAGGAGTCGTAGACCGTGCGGTGTACGATGACCCGGGAGCACGCCGAGCACTTCTGTCCCGCGTAGCCGGCGAACGATGCGACGACACCGGTAATCGCTTCGTCAAGATCCGCCGTTTCATCGACGATGATGGCGTTCTTTCCGCCCATTTCGGCAATCACCCGCTTGGCCATGGGTTGTCCGGCGCTTACGCGTGAGGCGTCGGCTAACATTCGGAGACCCACGGTCTTCGATCCGGTAAACGCGATCGTGACGATATGCGGGTGTGCGACGAGCGCTTGGCCGACCTCCGGCCCACCGGGAACGCAGGTCAAACAACCGGCCGGTACACCGGCCCCGATCAGGATGTCTGCGAGCAGCGTCCCTAAACCGGGCGAACGTTCCGACGGTTTGAACAGGACCGGATTGCCGGCCACAAGTGCGGCTGAGATCATTCCGGTGGGGATCGCGAGCGGAAAGTTCCATGGGGCGATGACCGCCGTCACGCCCCGCGGGTCATAGATGCGTTGATTGAGTTCTCCCGGACGGTTTCCTAATCGCACCGGTTGAGCCAGACGATCCATCTCATCGGCGTAGTAGCGAAGAAAGTCGATCGCCTCAGCGACATCGGCGTCGGCCTCTCGCCAGGGTTTACCGACTTCAAAGATTTCCCAGGCTGCCAGCTCGTACCGGCGACGAGATATTTCAGATGCGGCTTTCCGTAGAATGTCAGATCGCGCTTCCGGAGCTCTCCGCCGCCAAGAATCCCATTGTTTGAACGCCTGTTCGACGATGTGATCCAGATCGGATACTGCTGCGCTCTGGACCTGGGCCACGAGTTCAGTCGGTCTACATGGATTTTTAGATTCAACCGACGGGCCGGTCAGTCTGAGGCCCGCTGCATCGCCATGCCATCGTCGGGGCAGCTGAGACTGAACTGAGGCGATACTAGCCTGCATGGCCTTTCGGACTTCTGCCTGTGAAAAGTCGTTGAGCGGTTCGTTGTTGAAACTCTTCCCGCCGTTGGTTGGGACGCGTTGAAACTCGACCGGTGCAATCGGTGGAGCGAGAAGCCGGGCCAGGGGTTGGGATTCGACGTACTCTTTTTGGAGGAACGATTCATTCGACGTATTTTCCAAGAGCCGCCGAACCAAATACGCCATACCGGGGAGCAGCCGGCCTACGGGACTATAGAGGCGAACACGGCGGCCCAATTTGACCATGGCTTGCTGGAACGGCTCGGCCATGCCGAAGATCATTTGGTATTCGCGCGCATTGGGAGCTAGGCCTCGCGATTCCGCATGGGCCTCGATGGCAGCCAGCGTGCGAAGATTGTGCGTGCCGAACGCGGGGCGAATAAGATCGGAATGTTCAAAGAGTACCGGAATCAACCGTTCGTAATGAAGGTCGGTGTCCGCCTTGTGCTCGAAAAGCGGAGACGGCCAGCCGGCTTGCCGATATCGGACAGTGTCTGAATCCCAATACGCGCCTTTGACCAGACGGATCGTAATCGGCACACGACGTATTCGTATCCAGGCCACCAAGTCATGAATGTCCCGCTCTGTTTCTCGGTGATACGCTTGCAGCGCGAGTCCGGCATAGGGATAGCCTCGATAGGCCGGCTCTGCAAAGAGTTGCTTGAAAATGTGCACGATCAGGTCTTTTGTCTCCGCCTGCTCCATATCGAAAATCAATCCGGCCGGCAGCGACTGTGCCAAATCCACCAGCGGGCGGAGACGAGCAGCGACGGATTCGTAACTTCCATCGGGATCGATCGGGTCCAGCCGGGAAGAGAGAGCTGAAATTTTGAGCGAGAGCTGCACGCGCGGGATCTGTCCCAAGTGGTCCTGTTCAAGAAGAGGAACGGAAGCCCATGATTTGGTGGCTCGATCGAGTTCAGTCAAGACGTTCAGGCATTGGTCACGATAACGATCGGCTTCCTGTTCGCTGATGGTGGCCTCGCCCAACATATCGACCGACGACGCTCGTCCGTCTTTCCATAACTGCGACAAGACCGGAACTGCTTCTTCAATCGAGGCTCCGGCAATGAACGTTCTCGCCATCTGTTCGATCTGTTTTCTGATCGATTTACCGGTGAGACGGGCGCCCATGCTCGTTGAAGCTAGTGCTTTCAATCCCCACTGCAGTCCGAACAACTCGCCGATCTCGCGGCCGAAATATTCTTCGGCGAGCGAGACAACTCGTTCATCATCCTGGATGACCGGCAAGACATCGATGAAGTGAAACAGTCGCGTCTTAAACGACGCATCCTTCATCGCCAGATTGATCGCCGAATGAGACCACCAGCGACCATCAAAGATCGAAGGTGAAAGTCCGGCCGAGAGTTGGGCGAGCTGTTCGCCGATCCGGTGAATGGCTGGTTCCAGCGAAGGAGGTTGTGTCATCGATAGTTCTCAGAGTGATAAACCGTGCTGAATTCAGTATACCTCCCGAACAGTCGATGGTCATCGTCTATGACGTTCCCGATCGGCACATGACCGATAGCCCGAGCGACCCATATCATTTTCTGTAAGGCATCGCTTATGATGCTAGAGTACCGGTGAAAAAATGGTTTGTTCGATAACACTCGCCCGCTAAGACGCGGGCGAATGCAATCCGAGTGGGGAGATATCGATATGGCAGATGAACATAGTCATGGGGCACAGCAGCCTCAGGCAAAAGATAATTTGATCCCTGGAGTGAAGCAGGTCATCGCGGTGAGCAGTGGAAAAGGGGGAGTCGGCAAATCGACCGTCGCGGCGAACCTCGCCTGTGCGTTGGCCGTGGCCGGCGCCAAGGTCGGGCTGTTGGATGCCGACCTCTATGGCCCTAATATCCCCATGATGATGGGCAGCACGTCCGGACCGGAACAGAAAGACGGCAAGATTGTCCCGGTCGAGAATTACGGGGTGAAGCTGATCTCCATGGCGTTTCTCGTTCCGGAAGAAGCCCCGCTGGTCTGGCGCGGCCCCATGGTCCATCAATATCTGCAAGCGTTCTTCCGCGATGTGCTCTGGGGAGAGCTGGACTATTTACTCATCGACTTGCCGCCGGGTACCGGCGATGTGCAGCTTTCTTTGTCACAGATGGTTCCGTTGGCCGGAGCGATCACGGTGACGACACCGCAAGAAGTCGCGCTCTACGACGTGCGCAAGGGTATGGCGATGTTCCAGAAGGTGAATGTCCCGCTCCTTGGCATCATCGAAAACATGAGTTACTTTGTGTGTGGTCACTGCGGTGAGCGGACGGAAATCTTTTCGCATGGGGGAGGGGAACGGGCGGCCTCCAAAGTCAGTGTGCCGTTCCTGGGACGGATTCCTATCGATCCGGCTATTCGGGATGGCGGGGATACCGGCCGTCCGATCGTCGTAGCTGATCCGGCATCTCCTCAAGCCGCAGCGTTTCGGGAGATCGCAAAAAGGATCATGGACGAGCTCGGAGGCGCCAAGAACGGTGGACCGTCTATCGATAGTTTGCTCAAAAAGATCAAACAACCGTTCAGCAACAATTGAGCGGTCTCACGTTGGAGGAAGGGAATGGCAGAGTTCGTGCGTGTGGCAGCGACAGCAGATGTAAAACCCGGACATGGTATTGTGGCGGAAGCGAATGGAAAAGCGTTGGCCGTATTTAATGTGGATGGGATGATTCATGCGATCAACAACACCTGTGCCCACCGAGAGGGACCATTGGGAGAGGGTGAGTTGGAAGGGAATGTCGTCACCTGTCCCTGGCACGGATGGCGGTACGATGTCACAACCGGTGCCTGTATGAACAATCCCTCCGCCAAGGTAGAGACCTATCAGGTGAAGATCGAGGGCGACGATGTGAAGGTGTTGATCTAAGTCGCCTGGAGTATTGGCCGATGAGGAGTTGACGTCGTGGCAGTTTCTCCAAAAGATCAAACTGATATTGCAGCGGCGCTCGTGCGTCTGTACGTTTTTCTCGCCCAGTACCTTGATCGGTGTTTCGATGAAGCCGCTCGCAGAAGCTACCCGGATTCCGAACTCCAAGCGCACCTCGACGAAACGCGCCGACAGCTCATGGAGATTCTGTCGGTCAATCCCGTCGTGAAGAAAAAGCTCGCCGATGAGTGTGACCGAATTCTGACGCTCGGTGCCTCTTGCCTACGGTCAGGCGCCGTCGATTCCAAAACTCGAGAGATGATCCACACTGAACGAACCATACTCCAAAACAAGACCATTGCACTCAGCGATTTAGTGGCTGTCTACCGAGCCTTGGCATGAAATGGTCGGGGAAGGACTCGACAAACATCAACTCGCGGGATTGGACGACCGGGAGCGGGGATTCAGCAGGCCGGTCGAGTTTGAGCGAATAGGGGAAGGGTATCGGGCGGTCTTGCGGTATGAGACCGTCCGCGTCACGACGGAGGAACATCCGACCCAGGACGATGCGCTCACCATCTTGATCAAGACCTTGCACGCTCAGGGCTACCGGCAGCTCAAAACTCAAAGAAGTTTTCGCGATGGGGTCTATCTGGGTTCGCAGGAGCTGTGGGTGGAATATCCGGATCCTCCACAAGCCCAGCCGGAGCAATCCGGTTTCTTCCATAAAATAAGGAACTGGTTGAATCCGCGCTCAATGAATGGATAGTGCCATGAGTTTTATTCCGTTAACCGATCTCCGATCCTCCTCTGGTCTCAGCCATCGGCCATCAGCCATTAGCCATCAGCTATCCTCTGACCGCCGGCCTCGCCTTCCATCGTGGTTCAAAATACAGGCCAAGACCGGTCCGGACTATCTTGATATCAAACGCACCATGGAGCGGCTCAAGCTCCATACGATTTGCGAGGAGGCTCGCTGTCCGAATCGATGGGAATGTTGGAATGCCCGCACGGCAACGTTCCTCATTCTGGGCGATATCTGCACCAGGCGTTGTCACTATTGTTCTGTCGAGACCGGAAGACCGCTGCCAGTGGATGAGAAGGAACCGGGTCGTGTCGCGGAAGCGGTGCAAGCCCTCGGCCTGCGCCATGCCGTGATTACCTCGGTGAATCGCGACGAATTACCGGATGGCGGGGCATGGGTCTTTGCGGAAACGATCAGGCAGACCAGACGGCTGAATCCAACCTGCACGATTGAAGTGCTGATACCGGATTTTGAGGGTGATGAGAGAGCGCTCGCAACGGTCTGTGCCGAGAAGCCGGACATCCTGAATCACAATATTGAAACCGTGAGGCGGCTTTTCCCGTCGATCAGACCTCAGGGGAAGTATCAGCGGTCGATCGACTTGCTCGCGAGAGTCAAACAGCATGGGATGAGAACGAAGTCCGGCTTGATCGTAGGCATGGGAGAGACGCTCGATGAAGCACGAGAAGTCATGCGCGATCTCCGAGCGGTCGATTGCGACATCATCACCATCGGCCAATACCTCCAACCCACCAGAGACCATCTACCCGTCGCCCGATTCTACGATCCCTCAGAATTTGCGCTGCTAAAAGAAGAAGGGTTTGCGATGGGCTTCGCGCATGTCGAATCGGGTCCGCTCGTCCGGAGCTCCTATCATGCGGAGCAACAGGTAATTGGCCAATAAATGACAGGCCGCAAGCTTCTTCGATCGATCGCGTAGAGCCCTCTTTTTAGCTTCTATCTTCCTCACGCAGGCATCGTTGAACTTCAGCTCCTATTTGCATAGCCGATTAATTCGGCAATGGGAGGTGTACATGATCGAAACTTATATCAGCCGATTTGTGGATCGGTCATTCGAATGAATTTCATCGTCAGGCCTACGGATTCTGTTGATTGCGGTCGGGATGCTCCTTAAATGCCGGATCAAGACCAAACCGATTCAGCAATCGCGATTCGGCCGTGAGATGAACCGCCGGATCAAGTATACCTTCAATGCCAAGGGTATCGAGATGCCCTTTCCGCATCAAACGATCTACTGGGGCGCACCTAAGGACGGGACACCGCCGCCACTCTATGTGGCGAGCGTGGCATCCGATTCGTCAGCAGCGCGATAGCACGAAGCGCGAATCGTCTCATCCACAGGCCGGTATCGACCGGAATCATCATTGGAATTTCTTACGAAGCGTGCGCTACAAACTGCACGGCTAATACGTCAGATGTGCATCCTCGGGCAGACCTTCATCTGCAGCTCGCCGTTCTGGCATTTCGATGGCGAACTGTTTATTGCAAGATATCTATCCTCACGTGGCGATGCCCTCGGCGAATGCGGTATCGCTGAAAGTCCGCCAGGTCGAGAGTGAAGACTTTGGTGGTACGTAGCGATTCCGCAGCGACGATGACCGAGGCATCTGCCAGATCCATCGGATGATCTCCATACTGTTCCATTAGCTCGAACGCTCGTGCCGTCGATGTTTGGTCCAGAAACCATAGTGATGTACCGCCCTCGAGGATGAAGTCACGAAGACGGTCGGCGCCGACACTGTTTGGTGTCAACAAATGAAAGGCTTCGGTTAAGACCGGGATGGTGGTGAAGAGCGGTTCTCGTATGGCATGGAGAATTTCTTTGCATCGTGTATGCTCGGCATCTTGAGGATCAAACAGGGCAACGAACGGTCCAGTATCGACGAGAATCATCGGCGAGATTTCCGACGCAAAGCGAGCTGCATGCCGCGTCGGGTATCGGTCGAAGGCGCGATCGCATATCCGCCTGGCCCAAGATCAAGGTGGCGGTAAATTTCAAACGCTGAGCGCTGAGGGTGACGGACCACCTCATCTCGTAACACCAATACCCCCTGCTTGAGTGTCGTGGACACGGACCAGCCAGTTTTCTTCGTCACTTGCCTCAAAATTTTTTCAGTTTCTTCGTCCAGGCGAACAGTTCGAAGGCCCATGAGCTATCTCCTTTGCCGAAATGTCATACAGACTGTAATACATCAGCTTCTCGCCGTCAACTCAACTCTATGGCCTGGGAGGTAGCTCCTCACCATGCTGAACGGCATGGCTTCTCAAACTGAGGTTCGTTTCCATCCTGAAAGCACACACCGCTGCGCGGCTAGGGGTGTAAATCGAGAAATGTCTTTTGAAATTTCAATCATGAACCGGTTGGCGAGGGACTGATCCTCAAAACATTCGTACACGTCGTCGAGGAAGCCGCCGCGAAGGAGCGGGTGATGGAGGAACTCGTGACCGGGACCAGTTGCGACTTCAAGGGGATACGCAATGGCCTCGACTCGTTCAAGATCGAGTTCCTCAAGCCATGTTCGTCCGTCCTGTGCCGATGGTCGTTCGTTCAGATAGGTATGAAATAGTTCTCGTTCATTGGTCAGCCCTTGCTCAATCATCGCTCGATCAACCTGCTGCCACAGTGAATCGAATGTTCCATAGGAAGGAAACGTCAGGACGAGCTGGCCTCCTGGGTTGAGCCGTTCGACGAGCCCACGGACGGCATCCAATCGATTAGGACGAAAAAACATGACGGAGAGATTGCCCGTGACGCGATCGAAGGTCGGCAGATCAGGCGGGAGCGACCGCATGTCCATACATTCGAAACGCAGCCATGGCAATTGCGAGCCTTGGATGGCTCTCGCACGAGCGGCCTGACCGGCGCTGATATCTATCGCCAGCACTTCTCCGGTGGGACCAACGTGTTCGGCGAGATAGAAGGCCGGTATGCCATGGCCGGAAGCGACATCAAGGATTTTTAGACCGGGGCGAAGGTCTAGATGCTGAAGTAACGATTCGGCAAACGGTGTAGACCAATAGTCGTGCTTGGGAAGAGACCAGCGAGGAGCATGTGTGTTCATGAATTGAAGAGAATCATGTCGCCGAGGCCAATGCGTTTGTGACGAGTGCCTGCGCTTCTTCCTGAATTTGTTTTAAGTGCGATTTCCCTTTGAAGCTCTCTGCGTAGAGCTTGTATACATCTTCGGTTCCTGACGGTCTAGCCGCGAACCAACCGCTCTCGGTCACCACCTTCAAGCCACCGATGGCTGCGCCATTGCCTGGAGCTTTCGTGAGCATTGCTACGATCGTGTCTCCAGCCAGATCCGTTGCGTTCACTTGTTCAGGAGAAAGTTTGGAGAGAATGGTTTTCTGCTCCGGAGTGGCAGGTGCGTCAATCCGTTCGTAAACCGGCTCGCCGAGTTCTTGCGTGAGGTCTCGGTACAACTCGGATGGATCGCGGCCGGTCTTGGCCATCATCTCGGCGGCGAGCAGATCCATGATAATGCCGTCTTTGTCGGTGGACCAGACTGTGCCATCACGACGGAGGAATGACGCGCCGGCGCTCTCCTCGCCGCCAAAGCCAAGAGACCCGTCGAGTAGGCCGCTGACAAACCACTTGAAGCCCACGGGGACTTCAACCAGTTTTCGTTTCAGTTTCGCCGCGACGCGGTCGATCAGGCTACTGCTGACTAAGGTTTTGCCGATCCCCGTATCGGATTTCCAGCCGGCACGATTCGCAAAGAGGTAGGCGATCGAGACCGCCAGGTAATGGTTCGGATTCATCAAGCCGGAACGAGTGACGATTCCATGTCGGTCATTGTCTGCATCGTTACCGAATGCCACGTCGAAGCGATCTTTCAAGGCGATCAGATTCGCCATGGCATAGGGAGACGAACAGTCCATGCGGATCTTGCCGTCCCAATCCAACGGCATGAAGCGGAACGTCGGATCGATCGTGGGATTCACATTTTCGATGTTCAACCGATACCGTTCAGTCATCGGATGCCAGTAGGCTATGCCGGATCCCCCGAGCGGATCGATCCCGAGTTTCAGCGTCGCGGACGTGATGGCATCCATATCGATGACGTTGTGCAGATCGCTCACATAGGCTTCAATGTAATCGTGCCGATGTGTGGTCGAAGCCCGCCGAGCGTGTTCAATCGGAAGACGTTTCACTCCTTCGAGGTTGGCGGCGAGAAGGGCATTGGCTCGATCCTCGATCCACTTCGTGATCCGTGTGTCGGCAGGGCCACCGCTCGGGGGATTGTATTTGATCCCGCCGTCTTCCGGGGGATTATGGGATGGCGTAATGACAACCCCATCGGCTTGGCCGGAAATTCGGCCACGGTTATAGGAGAGGATTGCGTGCGAGATGACCGGCGTCGGCGTGTATCCATTATGCCGGTCGATCATCACGTCGACGCCGTTGGCGGCGAGGACTTCAATCGCAGTCGCGAAAGCCGGTTCAGACAATGCGTGCGTATCCTTTCCTAAATACAGCGGCCCGGCCGTGTGCTGAGCGGCCCGATATTCGCAAACTGCCTGCATAATTGCCGCGATATGGTTCTCATTGAAGCTTCGTTTAAAGGAAGAGCCACGATGTCCCGACGTACCGAATGACACGCGCTGTTCTCGGACGCATGGGTCCGGTTTTTCAGCCCAATATGAGGACACGAGCTTGTCCGTATCGACGAGGATTGAAGGAGGTGCAGGTTGTCCAGCGAAAGCATGAATGGTCATAGTAGAGGTGTAGTTCGACTGTCCGGCTGCTGTCAACTGTGGAATGTCAGCGGGAGGAAAGATCTCGCTGCTGTCTTAAAACAGCCAGCAGGATCTTAGGTATCCCTCGAACCATGGAAATAGATGACGGAAACCCCTTATAGAACGCTGAGTTCATAGATTTCGAACGATCGATCCGGTAAGATGGCCAAAAGGACCTATACGTCACGTGAAGGGGGTGGTGTGTCCCATTTGCGGCTTGTGCTCGTCGTCATACTCGCCTTCGTCGTATCGGCCGTCGCGTTCCTTTCATTTTCGAGGGAGCTGACCGGCCAAGATTATCTCAAAGACTTTGTCCTGGAACAGCTCGAGGAGAGTCTGGGTAGAAAAATCGACGTGCATCGGGTCAAATTTGTGATCTTTCCGCGCATCCGTGTGGAACTCACCGATGTCACGATTCATGATCCTGCATCCGAGCAGATCGTGCTGACGGCCAAGCGGGTCGATCTTGTCCTACGCCTCCTCCCACTCCTAAAAAAACAAGTTGTCGGCAAACGATTGCTGATCGAGGAACCGACACTGACACTTCGGCGGAATGAACGCGGTCGTTGGAATATTTCCGATGAGTTGAGCGGGC
Organism: uncultured Nitrospira sp.; assembly: GCA_964587955.1. Classification (GTDB taxonomy): domain Bacteria; phylum Nitrospirota; class Nitrospiria; order Nitrospirales; family Nitrospiraceae; genus Nitrospira_D. Next base: position 13,631 of record CAZPNQ010000052.1, on the reverse strand, counting down.
AGGCGGATTCCGATCAGAACACAATGGAGATGATGGCGCGCACACTCATGATCCGGGAAGCGACCCTTGTCAACGGAACGATTACGGTCATTGATGCCGCCAGACCTGATGGCATTCGGTCTCTCAAGTTGGAGCACCTCGAGTTCAAACTGATGGTCAAGCCGGATCGTAGCCTCGCCGAATTGCACCTGTCGGCGGCTCATCAAGGGGAATCCGGCATATCCGCCGTGTCGCTGGACGGTGTCATGAAACGAGCGGAATCCCCGGTGTCGTTGTCCGGTGAGGAAATATCCGAATCGGCCCCAGGGTTTCAGTTTGAAGGACAAATTGATGCCGCTGATCTCAAGATACGGGAAGCGGCCGACTTTCTCGGTCCCAGACCGGTTTCCGACCATCTTCAAGGAGCATTGAATCTCAAGAGCACCGTTCGCGTGATGCCGGGTGTTGCCGGATATGACATGGTCTTGTCGGATATGATCGCGCATTTGAACAACATCACGCTGAAGGGAAAGGCCAATCTGGCCGGTCTTTTAACTCCTCAGCCGACATTTGCCGTCACGTTCAGCAGCTCTCCGGTTGCCCTTCCGCAACTCCTGAAAACCATTCCTCCAGACTGGATTCATCCGCAACTTCCAACGCTGCTGGCTGATCGCCAGATCGACGGCAAGGTGCACGTGGTGAACGCGACGCTCACCGGGTCGGCAACGACCGGTCCTGAACTCTCGACGATCGGGGAGTTTCACGTCAGCGAAGGTCGAGGCTTGGTCGGCAGTGATCGTACCGCTGCGAAAGACCTCGCTGCCGTGGTGACGGTTGAGACAGGACGTGTTCGCATCGCCAAGATCAGCGGAATGTACGGGGCGATGCATATCACCAATGGAAAGGCGGAGGTGTCGTTTTTAGACAATGGTCCATGGCTGGAACTGGAGATCACGGGAGAGACGGCAGCAATGCCTCTCGTTGATTTTTTGTCGAGGACCGTGAAAGCGGAGCGAGTCGTCCAGTTGCTTGCCGGTATCCGCGATGCTGAGGGTACGGCGCAGTCGACGTTTCGCCTTGCGGGACCACTGAACAAGTCCGGAGGCATCACCTTTGCCGGTGGGGAGATAACGGTTCGCCAAGTCAGTCTCACCCATGTGAATGTACCGGAGCGTTTGACGGGGATGCAGGGAAGAGTGGTCTTTGCCGATGGGAACACCCAGTTTGATCAAGTCGCCGGACGTCTCGGTGGAACAGCTGTCCAAGTTCAAGGGGCAATCACCGGCGGTGCGACGAACCGTTTTCAAGACTTTATCGTCCGCACTCGCGGCGATGCAGCCCAGCTGGTGAGACTCTTCCGTTCTGCCGGGGGAGAACAGGGCATACTCGACGGCACGCTCAGCTCGGAGGTCGCCCTGTCCGGATCGACAACGAGGCCTCAGATTCGCGGATCCGTCGTGCTCGACGAAGCGAGAGTGGTGGTTGGAGCCATGGAAAAACCCGTCGGCGCCCACGCGACGGTGGAGTTTGAAGGCAGCATGCCCAAGGATGCCGGCGTAACGTTGCATCGGGTAGAGCTGATTTTGCCCACGGTGACTATTCCAGCCAAGGGAACTATGCACTTGGGTAATCGCTTTACGATCGATATGGCTGTGGCGACAAACACCTTGTCAGTCTCCAGCCTGCCGGAATGGTTGTCCAAAACCTGGCTTGAGGCAGGTAACTTCGAGCTCTCACTCGATGTCAAAGGGAAAGATGCAGACTGGAAAGCGTGGCGAATCACCGGATGGATGGGGTTGACCAATGGCTTGATGGTGGCGAAGGGAGTCGAGGGGCACATTCAGGACCTCTATGCACGCGTACGATTCGTGCGCAACGAAATTGAACTCAAGCGGCTGTCGTTCAAGATACAAGGCAGCGACATCGCCATAGAGGCCGCGATTCGGAATTGGCCTGTGAAACCGATTATCACCGGCAAGATCGAATCCAACCAGCTCGATATGAGCCTCGTCATTCCGAAGGGTGACCGCACTCCCATTCGGGAGTTTCTCGAAAACTTGGCGGCAACCAGCCAAGTCACCATGTCGGCAGCCATCACACGCGGGCGGTACAAGCATCTCAAATTCAGTTCGCTCGCCGCTCGAATCAATATTCAGGATGGGGTGCTTGATATCGACCGTCTTTCCGGCGAGTCAACCCATGGACAAGTGGCCGGACGGCTGGTCGTGCAACTTCCCCCCAAGGCACCGGCGGACTTTGACCTTTCATTCAGAGCGACCGGCGTCGAATGCGAAGACCTCTTGAGACTGACGAAGGCTCAGGCTCACGGCGTATCGGGGGAGGTTCGCGTGAGCGGCGTTCTTCGCGGTCATGGGCGCAATCCTCATGGGATCTACCCTTCCTTGAACGGAAAAGTCGAGATGCTGTTGGAAAATGGCCGCATCCTGAAATCGAACGAGCGGGCAGTCTGGAAGATCATCAGTTTGCTGAACCTTCCGGCTGTGTTGCAGGGGAAAGTCGACCTTGAAAAGGAAGGGCTGCCGTACAACAGAATTTCCGCGACCGTTGCGATTCAAAATGGGATGTTCCAGACGGAAAATCTGATCGTCGACAGTCCCATTCTAAAAATTACGGCGGCCGGGAATTACGACTTGCCGACGGACCAACTAGATTTTGCCGTTGCCGTGAGTCCGTTCGGATCCTATTCGCAATTTCTCAAGACCATTCCACTCTTTGGGCGAATCGTTGCAGGAGATCGCAAGGGCATCGCTACGGCGATGTTCACGATGAAAGGGGCGATCGAGGATCCGGAAGTGACCTACTTGCCGGTGAAGTCCTTTGCGTCCGGCTTATCGGGGTTGGCCCAGCTCGCGGTCGATGTTTTGACGAACACCCTGACGCTGCCGATCGATTTGGTGACACCGGATGAAGAATCAGGGGTGCGGCCAAAGGATATGACGCTGTCACCGGCGCCTGCTGTTCCATGATGAATCTCGACTCTTGACCCGCCACTATTCTTGACCGACCTCCGCTCCCATGCTAGCATCCCATTCAAGAGGCTGAAAATGTTTGGCGGCTTCGTCTCGCCTCGTTCAGTCCCTCAATGTACCCCAGAGGATACACCTCGGTCGCTCACATGCCGCAGCCTTGCCGCTCAACCATGTTGACGATCTTGATGGCATCCGTGTTGTCTTACCGAGTGCTATCAGCTCACTGATTCATCCATGAAACGCCCCACCGAATCTCAACCAGAATCGGCCACGTTGTTTATCGCCGCCAGCGAACATGACTCGAATTTGTACTATGCCACACGATTTATCGCTCCCGACCCCTTTGTCTATCTCGCAGTCAAAGGCGAGCGGCTGATGGTCATGAGCGACCTGGAAATGGATCGAGCCAGGGCTCAAGCCTCGGTCGATCGAGTGCTGTCCTACTCTGAAGTCGAACAGAAGGCGAAGAAACAGGGGATCAAAGATCCCATGACGGTCGATATCGTGCACGTCGTGCTGAAAGAGTTCAACGTTCGTCGTCTTGTGGTACCTGCCAATTTTCCCTTCATCCACGCGATGCGATTACAAGAGCTTGGATACAGCCTCAAGCCGAAACGCGATCCATTCTACGAACAACGTGTCGTAAAAAGCGCGGAGGAAGTTCGACACATCGAGCTCTCCCAGCGAGCCACGGAAAAAGCCGTCGCGTCGGCTCACGAGGTCCTACGACGGGCGACCATCCAAGGTGGGGAGCTTTGGTTCGATGGAACGGTGTTGACCTCCGAGCGGGTCAAGCAATTGATCAATGTAACACTCATGGAACAAGACTGTGTCGCCCAACATACGATCGTCGCGGGGGGGGAGCAGGCCTGTGATCCCCACAACGAAGGGAGTGGGCCATTACCGGCTCATCGCAGTATTATTTTCGATGTGTTCCCCCGTTCGGCAACGAGCCGTTATTTTGCCGACATGTCACGCACGGTCATACGCGGTGAAGTGAGCCCCGAACTCAAACGATTGTATGACATCGTGAAGGATGCTCAGGAAGATGCCATCGACAAGATCAAAGACGGCGCCGACGGCATGAAGATCCATCAGGGCATCTGCGCGAGATTCGAAAAGGCCGGCTACAAGACCGGTCTCGTGAACGGCCGGATGCAAGGATACTTTCACGGGACCGGACATGGCGTGGGATTGGATATTCACGAAGCGCCGCGTATCAGTCGAGCGGGTTCACTCCTCCAAGAGGGCCACGTGGTCACGGTCGAACCAGGGCTGTACTATCCGGGATTGGGCGCAGTCAGAATCGAGGATATGGTGCTCGTCACGAAAGACGGCTGTCGCAATCTCACTAATTTCCCCAAAGTTTTCGAACTCGGATAGACACCTGTCCTAACCAGGTACCTCATGTCCTCGCTTTTTCGTCTGGCGAGTGCTCCGCCCTGGCACAAGTATGTCCCACGCATTTCACTTTTTGGACGACGTTGCGACAGCCGATCTGGCGTTCGATGCCTCCGGCGATTCACTCGAGGAACTCTTCCAAGGGGCGACATGCGCGGTCATCGAAGCTTTGGCAGATCCTACGACAGTGGGGACCACTTGGCGACAAACGATTGAACGAACAGATGAGGATCCTGCCGAACTGTTGTTCGATTGGCTCTCGGACCTTGTGTACTGGAAGGATGCAGCCGGGGTCGTATTTAATCGGTCTGAACTCACGCTGACTCCTCACGACTATGGCGGTTGGAAACTGGTGGGGATTCTACTCGGAGCGCCTGTCGATGGCTCAGCCCAGACGTTGAGAGACGATGTGAAGGGAATTACGAAGCATCTCTACCGGCTCCTCCAGAAAGACGGGAAATGGACGGTCAGAGTCGTTTTGGATGTATAAAGATGCAGCTCGACCAACCCTCTGTGGAAGGGTCTTCACTTTTACCAAGAGTCGCCGGGTTCTGGAAATTGAGGAGTACTTGACTCAATGTATTTGTATATGCAATATTGTGCCATGACGACAACAGAAGCAAATAAGCGAATGCATCAAGGCAACTGTACGATTGATCAGATCGCGTGTGAATGCCTGCTGATGCGTGTGCGCAAACTTGATCGTGTGCTCACGGCTATCTACGATGCTGAACTCCGTCCATTCGGCCTGAAAGCAACCCAAACTAATCTTCTCGTTCTTATAGCAAAGGCTGGCCCCATTCGGCGTATTGAGATTGGGAAGCGCCTGCGCCTCGACCCATCTACGCTGACCCGGAATCTGAAGATCATGCTGACCAATGGTTGGATCAAAGAGATTGCCGATAGAGAGGACGGACGTGGTTTCCCGGTACAGATTTCAACCCAAGGTCGTGACCTGCTGAATCAAATTGGTCCGGCTTGGCGAAAGGCCCAAACTCGCACGGAGAAGTTTCTTGGAGAAGATGGCGCGACACTCTTGCGAAAGCTTGCTGAAAATAGAATGGAAGTGCCGTCAGCATAGAGCTTTTTTTTGATCATGTACTTGCATATACAACTATATGAATGTCATCCCGTGATCGATTCACACAAGGAGAACACCATGAAACTTACCCGCCCCATCCTTACATATCTCGCCACGTGTTTCGTTGGTGTCTTCCTTTTGGCGTTGATGACGGCCCTGGGATGCAGCCATCAAGACGAGCACCCCCGACAGATTGTCCGGCCCGTGAAAGTCTCCCGAATCGTGGACCAGGGTGACAGTGTAATGAGTTTCGCCGGAGACGTGCGAGCACGCTATGAGACGATATTGTCCTTCCGCGTGGCCGGAAAGTTGTTAACACGACAGGTCGACGTGGGTGACCGGGTACGCAAGGGGCATGTGCTGGCACAGCTGGATCAGAACGACTACCGTCTTGCGGTACGGGACCTTCAAGCTCAACTGGCATCCGCGGTCGCCAATAGAGATTTTTTGCGAGACGATGTAGCGAGATACCGTGAGCTGTTGGCGCAAAACGTCACCAGCCCACCTGAATTCGACCGTCACCAAACAGCCTACACCATGGCGCGAGAACGGGCGGCTGCGCTCCAAGCCCAACTGGGCCATGCGGTCAATCAGTTGGCCTACACCGAGTTGTCGGCTGATAGGGACGGGGTGGTGACGGCACTGGAAGTCGAGAGGGGGCAAGTCGTCAGCGGTGGGCAGGCCGTTGTCAAGCTGGCTCAACTCGACGAAAAGGAGATCCATTTCGATGTGCCCGAGCATCTCCTGCCGGGACTCACTCGCCAGCAGGCAGTCAACATCACTCTATGGGCTGATCACGAAAGGCGCCTGAAGGGGCAAATCCGAGAAATTGCATCAGCAGCTGACCCGGCCAGCCGCACATATCGTGTCAAATCGACACTCCTTGAGAATCAAGAAACCGCTCAACTGGGCATGACGGCGACAGTCTGGATTCATTCGAACACGTCCTCTCGAATGACCATTCCGCTCTCCGCGGTGTTTACCCCGCAGAACAAGCCGGGACAACCGCATGTGTGGCTGGTGGATGAGCAGACCGGTACGGTTAGATCCGTGCCGGTTCAAGTAGGGGAACCCCTGGATGGGGAACAGATTGCCGTAACGGGACTTGCATCCGGGCAGTTGCTGGTCAGTGCCGGGGTCCAGCGCCTTGCGGAGGGGCAGGCCGTGCGATTGCCGGATGGGATTGCATTGGCGAGGCATTCCGAGAGCGCGGAGCACGGAGGGCGGCAGCCATGAAAGACTTGAATCTGACCGAGTGGGTTCTCACACACCGCGCGTTCACGGGGTTTATCATGGTGTTGGTGCTGCTGGGTGGAATCTTTGCCTATGTCCAACTGCGACAGCGAGAAGATCCGGAATTCACCTTTCGCGTCATGGTCGTCAAAACCTTGTACTCCGGCGCCACCGCGCTGGAAGTGGAACAGCAGGTGACCGACCGGCTGGAAAAGAAAATCCAGGAATTGCCGAATCTGGATTTCGTGCGCAGTTACTCGAAACCCGGCGAATCGGTCATTTTTGTCACGCCCCGTGAAGATACACCACCCAAAGATATTCCCGATCTTTGGTATCAGGTGCGCAAGAAGGTGGGCGATATCCGGATGACGTTGCCGCCCGGCATCGTCGGACCATTTTTCAATGACGAGTTTGGCGATACCTACAGCCTCCTCTATGCCTTTTCTGGCGAAGGCTATAGCTATGCCGAGCTGAAAGAGGTCGTCGATTCGACCCGTCAACAACTCCTGCGTGTGAAAGATGTCGAGAAAGTCGATCTCATCGGCGTCCAGGATGAAAAGATCTTTGTCGAGTTTTCCGACAAGAAGCTGGCCGAACTCGGTCTGGAGGCGTCGGTAGTGGCCGCAGCCTTGCAGGCGCAGAACGGCATGGCTCCGGCCGGAACGGTGATTTCTTCCCAGCACAATCTCCCCCTCCGATTTACCGGCTCCTTCGATTCGGTGGAGAGCATGGCCAACCTTCCTGTGCGCGTCGAGGGCCGGACCTTGCGCGTCAGAGATTTTGCCACGGTCACTCGGGGCTACATCGACCCGTCTGAATTCAAGATGCGCTTCAACGGCAAAGAAGTCATTGGCCTCGGCGTCACGATGAATAAAAACGGCGACGTGCTCAAATTGGGCAAGGCCTTGGCAGTCACTATGAGCCACATCGAGGAGGGACTTCCGGTCGGCATCGGCGTGGAACGGGTTGCGGACCAATCGCGGGTGGTCCATACCGCCATTGGCGAATTCTCACGCACCTTCTACGAGGCCTTGGCGGCCGTGCTGCTCGTCAGCTTTCTGAGCCTCGGCTTTCGCACGGGCTCCGTGGTCGCGCTCACGGTGCCCTTGGTGCTGGCCGGCACGCTGTTAGGTATGCTGCTGTTGGGGATCGATATGCATCGTATCTCGCTGGGAGCATTGATCCTTGCCCTTGGCCTCTTGGTTGACGACGCGATGATCGCCATCGAGATGATGGCACGAAAACTCGAAGAGGGCTGGGATCGGATGCGCGCTGCAACCTATGCCTATCGCGCCACGGCCTTTCCCATGCTGACCGGAACCTTGATCACCATTGCGGGCTTTCTGCCGGTCGGCCTGGCGATGTCCTCAGCCGGTGAATACACAGGATCGATTTTCCAGGTAGTCGGAATTTCACTGGTACTGTCCTGGATCGGCGCGGTGACCGTCACGCCCTATTTGGGTCTACGGTTGCTCAAGGTCCGGTCGAACGCCGGGACGCTCCGACACGACTTGTTTGATACCCCGTTCTACAATCGGTTGCGCCGTTGGGTGGAGGTGTGTGTTGAGCATCGTAAGACCGTCATTGTCGGCACGATGGCGTTGTTCGGCATCGGCGTCACAACCTTGACTCAAGTTCCCGAGCAGTTTTTTCCGCTCTCGAACCGATCTGAAGTTATGATCGATCTCTGGCTACCTGAGGGCAGTTCTTTCACGCAAACCGAAGCCGCCGCGAAACGCATGGAGGCACTACTTGCCAAGGATGAGGACGTGGTGAATTATGCGGCCTATCTCGGAGGTGGGAGTCCGCGCTTTTTCCTGCTCATCGTCCAGCAACTGGCGAATACCAACTTGGCGGAATTTGTGGTGATGACCAAAGACAACGGCGCCCGCGAACGGGTGATGCAACGCATTCGACTGGCCTTCGCCACGGATTTCCCGGACGTGCGCGGACGTGTCATGCGCCTCAACGTCGGACCACCGATGGATTATCCGGTCTTGTTCAGAGTTATCGGCGAAGATCCCGTGGTCCTTCGAACCATCGCGGACCGGGTGGCCGAGGTCGTGCGCGCCAACCCCAGTACGGTGGCTGTCAACGATGACTGGCATGAGCGCCTCCCGTCGTTCCGCCTCGTGCTCGATCAGGACAAGGCGCGCGCGCTCGGGGTGTCAACAGCAAGCCTCTCTCAAGCCTTGCAAGCCCACTACACGGGAATCCCCGTCGGGCAGTTCCGTGAGGACGACAAGCTCATCGACATCGTGTGGCGAGCGCAAAAGGACCTGCGCGTCACGGCGCATGGACTGCCAAACGTCACGGTTCGGACCGCCCACGGTCGATCGGTCCCACTGGCCCAATTCGTCAAGTCCGAAACAGTGTTCGAGGATGGCGTGCGTTGGCGTCGCAACCGTTTTCCGGCGATCTCCGTCCGAGCCGATGTCGTGGATGGGAAGCTCGCCCCCGACGTGGCGGCGCAAATCCTCCCTCAACTCAAATCTATCCAAGAACAACTACCTGCTGGTTATTTCATCGAAACCGGCGCGGCGAAGGAGGACGCCTGGATCGCCCAGAAGTCGATCCTGATTTGGATACCACTGGTAGTGATCGCGACGCTCGTTCTACTGATGGTGCAGTTACAGAATCTGTCCCGTACTTTCTTGGTGTTCGTCACGGCGCCCTTGGGAGTGATCGGTGCCGCATTCGCTTTGCTACTGTTTCGGGCACCTTTCGGCTTCGTAGCTCTGCTCGGCATCATTGCGCTGGCCGGAATGATCATGCGCAACTCGGTAATCCTCGTCGATCAGATCGAACAAGACGAAACGGCCGGACGCGATACTTGGTCTGCTATCGTTGAATCGACGGTGCGGCGCTTCCGGCCCATCATGCTCACGGCGGCGGCGGCCATTCTGGCCATGATACCGCTGTCGCGCAACGACTTCTTCGGGCCCCAGGCGATCGCCATCATGGGCGGGCTCACGGTAGCCACCGCGCTGACAATCTTCTTCGTTCCGGCTCTCTACGCCGCGTGGTTCAAGGTCCAACGAGTGTCTCAAGAAAAGAACTCAGAGACGGCGTTTCCGTTTTGTCCAAAGCATGACGGTACGCCTGAGGAACAGTCGCTTGTTGTTCCGGGAGGTGTCGTATGAAGGCTCGGTGTTTAGTGATGGCTTTGTCCCTGGCGTTGATAGGACTGGCCGGCTGCACGCCCACACGGGTCAGCGACCACATGCCACTTGTCGTTCCGGAGCGCTGGCATAACGCGCCTGATGCTCAACCGGTCTCAACGTCCATGGATCTCAGCGAATGGTGGAAAGGGTTCGGCGATCCCTTGCTGAATGACTTAATCGGTCAAGCATTAGACGCCAATCATGATCTCAGGCTCGCCAAGGCGCGCGTGCGTGAAGCGAAAGCCATAACCACCGTCGCCAAATCGGCGCTCTATCCCAGCATTGATTTGTTCTCTTTCGGCGGTCGGGAAAAGAGAATAGATCGAGTCTTCCCCGTGCCGGGCGCACAAGGCGTCGACCTGATCGCGCCCACTGCCAATCTGATCACCGGCGGACTGGCGGCCCGGTGGGAAATCGACGTGTTCGGCAGTAGACATCTTGAAGCAGAGGCTACCATCGCACAGGCAGCGGGAACCGAAGAGGCCAACCGCGCGGTGCAAGTAGGATTACTGGCTCAGGTCGCGACGAATTATCTTGAACTGCGCGGGATTCAGCGACGTACCGACATCCTGCTGGACAACATTGAGGTCCAGCGCGAACGCTTGAGAGTCCTGCAAGCATTCTATAAAGCTGGCTTGGTTAATGACATGGATGTGGCTCGCCAAGAGACTCTGTTACATAATACGATGGGTACGCTGCCGGTCCTGACAAGCACGGCAAAACACTTGATCCATCGACTCAGTGTCCTGCTGGGACAAACCCCGGCAAGCTTGGAAGAGCGATTGACTCATCCCACTCCGCTGCCTATCACCCTGCCGAACATTCCGAAGCTTCTACCGTCGAGTGTGCTGGAGCAGAGACCGGATCTGCGGCTCGCCCACACGGAAGTCAGTGCAGCAGCTGCCAACCTCGGTGCAGCGCGAGCAAATTTGCTTCCGAAATTCGTCTTGTCGGCGGGCGGCGGGTTCGGCGCGCTGGCGGTCGGCGGCTTTCCCGGTCTGGCAGAAGGTGTGTATGCGCTCGGTGCGGGACTTACAGCGCCGATATTCAATGCTGGCCGCATCAAAGCGCATATCACTGCGGCGGATGCGCGGCTCGATCACGTTGCGGCCAATTATGAGAAGACCTTTCTTCTCGCCTTAGAAGATACAGAAAACGCCTACGTTGCGCATACCTCCGCCATGGAACGCCGCAATCAGCTGGTCCTGGCCGAGACGGCGGCAGAGCGATCCCACACCCACGCCCAAGCCTTCTATCAGCGCGGTGCTGCGGATTTCCTGTCGGTACTCGACGCCCAGCGGACAAAGCTTTCAACGAGCGACGAGCGCACCCAGGCCGAGACCGCGGTGCGCGTATCATTGGTCTCTATCTATCGAGCATTTGGCGGTGGCTGGTCAGCCGAACCTACAGTGCATCACGTCGATAAAGATGTCGGAAGTAGAGACAAGGTGCTAGTCCCCTTAGCAACAAACTATGAGAACTCCGATAGGGGACCGCAGTAGTATAGAACTTGATCATGCGTGGCGACGGGACGAATCTCGATTCGTGTATATTAGTGATGCGGACGTTTCTATGAAATAAGTCAGCGCGATTTAAATGGATTATCATGAGAATGTCGGATGGGTCATGAATTAGAACTTAGCTAGAGCAGAATGAAACTTAACACACACATGCAGGTCTCGCGCATTTCCGACGAAGTGTGGGAGATTGCGCCGAGCGAGAAAGACGGCATGCTGGTTCCTGCGCGGATCTATGCCACGCCGACCATTCTTCAAGCGATGGATGTCGGAGTGTTCGAGCAAGTGACAAACGTGGCGTGTCTTCCCGGAATCAAACGTTATGCGCTGTGCATGCCGGATGGACATTGGGGCTACGGTTTCCCCATTGGCGGCGTGGCCGCCTTTGATGTCACCACAGGGATCATCTCGCCCGGCGGGATCGGATATGACGTGAATTGCGGCATGCGGCTCATTCGAACCCACCTCACTCAGAAGGATGTGCAACCATATCTTGAACGGCTGATGACCGAATTATTCAGAAGAGTGCCTGCAGGGGTTGGTGCGAGCGGGTTTGTACGATTGGACCGCTCGTCGTTCGAAGATGTCATGGTCAACGGTGCACGATGGTGTATCGAGCGAGGATTCGGGTGGCATCACGATCTCGAGGCGATTGAGGAGAGAGGCTGTATCGCCGGAGCTGATCCTTCAAAAATCAGCAACCAGGCGGTGACTCGAGGAATCAATCAATTGGGAACCTTGGGGTCAGGCAACCACTACCTTGAGGTTCAGGTGGTGTCAAACGATCGGGTCTTTGACAAAGAAACCGCCTCGGCTTGGGGAATCACCGGTCACGATCAGATCGTCGTGATGGTCCACTGTGGATCCCGCGGGTTCGGTCATCAAGTGGCCAGTGATTATTTGAAAGTATTTGAAAAAACTATGCGGCGATACGGCATCGTCGTCAAGGACCAGCAGCTGGCCTGCGCCCCGTTCACATCCGTCGAAGGGCAAGACTATTTTACGGCTATGAACTGTGCCGCCAATACCGCCTTTGCCAATCGTCAAATCATCACCCATCAGATCAGAGAAGCATTTGCCGCAGTATTCGGCCAGTCGGCGGAAGAGCTGGGTATGGAGCTGGTGTATGACGTGGCGCACAATGTCGCAAAAGTCGAACGGTATCCGGAAGGGGAATTGGTGGTCCATCGGAAAGGTTCGACGAGAGCGTTGGGGCCAGAAAGTCCTGAGCTCCCGCCACGGTATCGAATGACCGGTCAGCCGGTTATCTGTGGCGGTTCGATGGAAACCGGCTCCTATCTCTTGGCGGGGACGCAAGGAGCGGTGCGTGATACCTTTGCATCGACGATGCATGGATCGGGACGCACGATGTCGCGGGCCCAAGCAAAGAAAGCTGTGCGTGGTGAACAGATACAGATGCAAATGAAACAGCGCGGTATTCTCGTGAAGGCTGTCTCTATGTCCGGGCTGGCAGAGGAGGCCGGGTTCGCTTATAAAAATATCTCCGAAGTGGTCGAAGCCGTCGATCGCGCGGGAATCACAAGAACAGTGGCTGAACTCCGGCCAATCGGCAATATCAAGGGGTAGGGACAGACAGGATCTCGCAGTGTCCCAATACAACAAGAATTCCGGACACGGCTCTATCGCGTCGTGACGAAGAACCGCAGCTCTGCATACGGTCTTATCCTGCTCAACACGCAATGACTTCGTGCGCACTGCACACGTCGTCCCTTGCTACAGCCTGTGCATCGGTTTAGGATTGAACTAATCGCTTGAGCATTCTGACCGAAGTTGTGTGGGATCGATTACTGCACCTTTGGCAGATCTTGTTCGTGAGACTAACGATCTGTTATGAGCCATCCGCTGGATTTTGTCACCGTTGAAGGACTTCTGACTTATGGACGAGCCCTCGCTCAACGGGCATCGGAGCGTGGGCTCGTCCACCCTCCGCTACGGGAAGCCTCCGGCAATGACTCTGATCGTGTCCACGCCAAGATGGCGCAACTCCGCTCGTTCCTCGATCGCACCAGGTTAGGATTTGCGAGCGCGGAAGAGTACCGGTCGGTTCGCGAAGGTTTCATCGACGATCAGTTGGTGTTCTTTGCCGCCTGGAACGTGCTCCTTGCCGAAGGCTCACTACAGCCGTTGCTCCTGGCTTCGATCGGAGCAGTCGCCAAACCGACCTATCGACGTCCGGTTGCCATCGTGCCACGCGCGCAGCTGACCCCCACGCTGGCGGAAGGCCGCATTGTTCTGGAACTGGGCG
>CAZPNQ010000051.1:0-24773 GCA_964587955.1 uncultured Nitrospira sp. | reverse complement strand
ACGTGGTCGGCGCGGTCTTTCTGTTGATCTTCGGGCTGCTCTCCTACCTCTACGTCGGTTTTGCCGGGGCGCAAGCCATCCAATTGATGCAGATGCAGGGGGGGATGGCTCAGATCAACTTGAACGATCTGGTGTTCCGGAATCTCTTCTCGAGCATGCGGATCGTCCTCGTGATTATTCTGCCCATCCTGACCATGCGGTTGTTCGCGGAAGAGCGCAAGCTGCGCACATTTGAGTTCTTGATGACCTCGCCGATCAGGATCAATGACATCGTCGTCGGCAAATTCATCAGCGTGTTCTTAATCTATCTTGGCCTCGTGGGACTAACCACATTGGTCCCGACGGTACTGATGCTCTTCAGCGACTTCGATTGGAATCCCATCTGGACCGGCTATTTGGGCATGGTTCTGCTGGGAGCGCTGTTTCTTTCCGTGGGCGTGTTTGCCTCGGCGCTGACGGAGAATCAAATCGTCGCCGCCTTTGTCAGTTTCGGCATGCTCCTCACCATCTGGCTGATCGCTGGGTTGGGAAATCTTTTCGGAGATACCACCGCAGGCCGCGTCATCTCCTACTTTTCCTACATGGAACATTACGAGCGCCTGGTGCGGGGGTTGATTGACACGAGCGATCTTATCTACTTCGGAAGCGGATTGACGCTCATGCTGTTCCTCACACATCGCGTCGTGGAGTCGACACGCTGGAAATGAGTCTGAAATCCTTTCCTCTCGGCATTCTTGGAGTCCTCCTCGGCATCGGCGGCATGATCACCTATAGCCTGCGCCCGGACTGGTTGTTGGTCGTCACGATCGCAGATGGGCTGGCGCTAATTTGTTTGGCGGTGTTCTTCGTTCTGCATTTCGAGTCCGTTAAGGCATTCTCCAACCGACGGTCGACCAGGATGGGGCTGAACAGCGTTCTCATGATCGCCCTCTTTTCCTGCATTTTGGTCATCGTGAACTTTCTGGCCTCCCGGCACTCGATCCGTTGGGACCTCTCCGAAAATCAAAACTTCACCCTCGCCCCGCAAACCCATCGCGTGCTGCGAACCTTGCTGCATGATGTCAAAATCACGGTCTTCACGAGAGAAAAAGACCCCGGCTATCAAGTGTTCAAGGAACGACTGGAGAGTTATCGGCAAGCCTCTCCTAAACTCAGCGTCGAATTCATCGACCCTGAAAAACAGCCGAAGATGGCTCAGAGCTATGGGATCTTTCGAACGGACACCGCGATTTTCGAGAGCAACGGTCAGACGATCCGCGTGACCTCCCCATCGGAAGTGGAGTTGACCGGCGCCCTGATTCGCATTTCCAAGGACGCCAAAAAACGCATCGTCTTCGTCGAAGGCCACAGCGAGTTGAGTGTGGAAGACAAAGACCGCAACGGTCTCTCCATCGCCAAAGAAGCCCTGACTCGGCAAGGCTATGACGTGGGCACCGTCTCGCTTCTGAAAGAATCCGCCGTACCGGACAATACGTCGGTGCTGGTGTTGGCCGGTCCACGCCGCTCGGTCATGAAGGACGAGCAGGAACGTATCACGGCGTATGTCGAAAAGGGTGGCCACCTGTTGATCTTGGCCGATCCCGACACTCAAACAGGTCTGGAACCCATGCTGGCTCATTGGGGACTCGGCCTAGGTCCGGGAGTGTTGGTCGATTTGCAAGATCGGTTGGCACAGGGAGACCTCACGGCATTGTTGGTTCGGACGTTCACCGAGCATGAAATTACCCAGGACCTCACTTCTGCCGTGCTCTTGCCGCTCTCGCGACACGTCACGTTCGATGAGCAACTCGGGAAAGACTGGGACTTCGTTCCGCTGGCTCGTACCTCACCGAACAGCTGGGCTGAAACGAACATGCAAGGCCGGGTCGTGAGCCTGAGCGAAAAAGAAGACGTCAAAGGGCCGCTTCCCATGGCTGCCGCGCTCGCGCCGAAAAAGGCTCCCGAAGAGGGCAAACCTCGGCCTGCCATCGTGGTGATCGGTAACTCGACCTTCGTGTCCAATGCGTTCTTCAACTTTCCCGGCAATAGCGACTTTTTCCTCCATGCGACCGGGTGGTTAGCCGAGGAACGAGACTTGATTTCCATCGCGCCGAAAGAACCGGCGTTGAGGCCCTTCACACCCAACCCTACTCAGGAACGCGCGTTGATTTACGTTCAGGTCGTCTTCCTTCCGCTCGTGACGTTGCTCACCGGCATCATCGTGTGGAGAAAACGCCGACGACTGTAAAGATGAGGTTGAGGTCGAGGTTAAGGTTAAGTGAAGGAATGGTTGTGCTCATTTCAGCCTCAGCCTTAACCTAAGCCTTCGAAAACTCTATGCGCTACTGGCCCACACTCGTCATGTTGGTAATTCTTGCCGGCTTGGGCAGCTATCTCTATCTCATGGAGTTTCCCGCCGAGCAGCGAGAGCAGAAACAGGAAAGCGCTCAGAAGCAGATTCTCCATTTTTCAGAGACCGCGATTACAGGACTCTCGATCTCCACCGCTCAGGGACCCGTCGAATTGAAGGTGACGGAACCGGGCAAATGGTCCATCGTGGCTCCGCTTCAAACGGACGTCGATAATCGGGAAGTGCAAGCGCTTATTCGGGCACTCGTAACAGGAGCCGTCACCAGGACCGTGGAGGAACAGTCAACGCAGCTGGCCCCATTTGGTCTCGAACAGCCGGTGACTACTCTCACCATAACAGCCGGAACACAACGAGAGACGATTTCCATCGGCGACAGCGGACCCCTCTCGAATACTCTCTATGTCCTTCGCGGATCGGATCGGCATGTCCTGCTGACGAACCTGGCACCAAAGGACTTCATCAACAAGTCGTTGATGACATACCGCCGAAAAGAGCTCTTGAGGTTTGTACAGAATGACGTCGAACGGGTCCGCCTGACCTATCCGACCACGGAAATCGTGATCTACAATATGACGAAAGATAAGCCCAAGCCTTCCTGGAAAATCCGCTATCCGATCGAAGCCGAAGCCGACCAGAACGAAGTCCGCTCGTTGATGTTTCGGCTGGAAGATCTGAAGGTGCTCGGCATCATCGATCCTGGTCCGGAACGAGACGCCCTAGCCAAGACCCTAGCGACGCCAAAAGTGAAAGTCACCCTACATACCGCAGCCGGGGACCAATCCGTTCGACTGTATCAACCGAACCCTCAAAGCGGTGAGGCCATCGCGGAGACCACCGCCGATGGCCCGCTCTATCGCATCAACCCCACGCTGATCAGAGACCTCACCAAAGAACTCTTCAACTTTCAGGACAAACGACTGCTGGGCCTCGACTATACCGACATCGCCATCTTGTCGGTGAAGACGAGAGAACATCAGTATGTCTTGATCAATCAGACCGGCGAGTGGGTGCTGGAAGATCAGCCCACGGAGAAAGTCAGCCAAGAAGCCGCAGATCTGTTTGTCAGCCGTGTCGCGAATCTTCCGGCCGAAGAACGCGTCATGAAACAGTCCGCGCCGCTCGCCCCCTATGGGCTAGTGGCTCCCGCCGCCGAATTTGTGGCGACGGGTAAAGACGGTAAAACTACCGGGAAACTGGTTCTCGGCAACCAGGCGAATAACCTCCTCTATGCCACCGGCCAACGCCTGCAGGGTGTATTTCAGGTACGTCCGGATCTCCTTACTCAGATTCCGTCGAAAGTTGAATTGTTCGCCAAATCGCAAGAAAAAGCTATCTCAGGACGGTGAGCGACTCTTCTTTTCGTTGCCCAGCACATCCGGAGTACCGGCGTTTTTCGTCATTCCAAGCCCTTCCCAACCAAGGAGACTTGCGATCGATACTAGATCCGGCCTAGACCCCGACCGCAGCACACCTTCCCAGCAGCTACTCGCCCTACGCAGGTAGGGATAGACCCATCGGGAACCCTCTCGTAGTATCTGCGTCCACAGTTTAGTGTTCATGAGAATTAAAACTCCCTCACTCCAAATACATAAAAGAAAGTGGCCGGTACGACGATGAAACACCTTCTGACTTTCACCGGATCATGTTGGGCTGCCGTGATAGCAGTAGTAATTGGCTTGGGCGCCTATGGCTGCGGAGACAGCGCGTCGGTCTTGGAGGAAGTGCAAGTACCCCTGTCTAGCTTGACGATCACCCCCGGGACACTCCAGCCGGCTTTTTTCCGCGATACGACCAACTATACGGTCAACGCGCCGACATCGGCGACCAGCGTGACAGTGACTGCCTCACCCAGGGACAGCTCGACAACGATGACGATCAACACGATCCCGACTCTGGCAGGGCAGGGAAGATCCGTGACGTTAGGCCAACCAGGGTCGACCACGACCATCACCATCGTCTTGGAAGCACAAAATGGAACGGATACCACCTACACCGTTACCGTCAGGAGACTCTTATCGAGCGATAACAATCTCTCTGCCTTAGACGTGACACCGGGCAACTTGGATCCCGTCTTTGACTCAGGAACTCAGAACTACACAGTCAATGTCGGAGTTCTCATCGACAGCATCACTGTTTCCGCAACCAAGTCTGATCCAACCGCCAGGATGCTGATCGGGCAGACGCCTGTTCCGCCAGGAACCGCTTCCGGGCAAGCCACCATTCCGCTCGGCGGTCCGGGATCAACCACACGTGTTACGATCACCGTGACAGCCCCGAATAATGCTTCTAAGACATACACCGTCAACGTCATCCGAGCACTATCGGGCGACAACAATCTGTCGGCCTTGACCGTGACACCAGGCTCTTTGAATCCTCCCTTTACTTCTGGCCAACTGACCTACGCGGTGGAAGTAGCAACGGAGGTCACCAGCGTAGATGTGTCGGCGACTAAGTCCGATCCGAACGCCATAATCTCCGGAAGCCTGCCCAACAATGGCCAGGCCACCATTCAACTGAATGGGCCAGGGGCACCCACACCTGTATCAATCACTGTCACCGCGCCGAATGGAAACTCGCAGACTTACAACATCACCGTTAATCGAGCAGCGCCGGCAAGTGATAACAGTCTGTCGGCATTAACTGTGATGCCAGGCACCTTGGTTCCTGGCTTTGATCCAAACACCATAACCTACACAGTGAGCGTTCCGTTCAGTGTCAACAGCGTGATCGTCACTGCCACAAAATCCGACGCGAATGCCGTGATGTCAGGTGATGTGACGGCCGGAGCAGGCGTTGCAACCGGTCAAAGTACCATCACGTTAAATTTCTTATTTCCCACCACTGTCTCCATCATCGTCACGGCACCGAATGGAGTCTCAAGGCCATATTCTATTATCATCAGCCAAACATTTTAGAACTGATCCAATTACCGATCAGACTTAGCCACATGCTGAGCGCGACCCTTTCTTCATTCAGCGACCTGTCTCTCACTGGCAAATAGACCAGAGCCCTTCAAGCATCTGTCTCACCTCCTAGGTTATCCAGACCGATCCGCTTTGCCCCAAATGGATCTTGACCGATCCAGGAAGATCGGCTATACGTACGCCTCCCAGCTTACCCATACATAAGTAGGGGTAGACCAATCTTTAGCACTCTCGTAGTATCCGCACCTCTCCTAATCGAGGTTCACACTGATGGACCTGACACTTCACGCTTCAAAAGAAAGAGATCAATGCCCATGATGCGCACCGTCACGGTCGTAAGACAGTATCTAGTTGTCACGTTCCTGCTCCTGATCGGCTTGGCGGCCTATGGCTGCGGCGATTCAGCCACGGTTAACCCGGTTGTGGAACTTTCCAGCCTGACGGTCAATCCTGGAACGCTCCAACCGGCTTTTAGCGGGGAAACCACCCAATACAGTGTCAATCTCAGTAACGACGTTACGACTGTGACCGTTACCGCTCAACCTGCAGTAGGCGGAGATACCATCACAATCAATGGTCAGACAACGACGAGCCGGGCCATCACCTTAGACCCACCAGGATCAACTACTATCGTCAATGTTGTTGTTTCAGAAACAGGCACTAATTCTAGAACGTACGTAGTCCGTCTGGTCAGAGCAGGCTTGGCCGGGAACAATTCGTTAGAGAATTTGGCCGTCACGCCAGGAACCTTGGCTCCTACCTTCAACATGAACCAACTTACCTATACTCTCACGGTTCCCAATACTGCTGGGAGCGTCAATGTCACTCCGGCGCTGTCGGACCCGGCTGCCACCATGACGGTGAACGGGCAAGCCGCTATTTCAGGCCAGCCTAGCACCGTTACCCTCAATCCCGCCGGCCAAAGCACCACTGTCACAATTCTTGTGACATCCCAGAATGGGACTGAGAAACCCTACACCATCACTGTGAGCCGCGGAGTTTCAAACAACAACAACTTGCAGAGTCTGACAATTTCACCAGGTACTTTGTCTCCGGCCTTTAACGCCGCTACAGTTGGTTACACGGTTAATGTCGCAAGCGGCGTGGCCAACATCACGGTCACGCCACGTGAGCAAGATACTGCGGCCACCATCACCGTGAATGGACAAGCCACAAACTCCGGTCAAGCGCGCTCCATCACCTTGAATGGAGCAGGATCGAATACCTTTATTAATATAGTTGTGACGGCGGAGAACGGGACTCAGAAAACATATTCCATCAATGTCATTCGAGCCGCCCTCGGCGGGAATAATAACCTGTCAGGCTTGACCGTATCTCCTGGTTCCCTAGACCCTGGCTTTAGTGCGAACACGACGAACTATACGGTGGATGTGGCCAACGGTGTGACCAGCGTCACGGTCACACCCCGTGAGCAAGATACGGCAGCGACCACGACCGTAAATGGGCAGGCCACCAACTCCGGCCAAGCTCGAACCATCCAGCTGAATGGAGCGGGATCGAATACCTCAATCAATGTCATGGTGACCGCTCCCAATGGCAATCAGAAATCCTACTCCATCACCGTGGAGCGGGCTGCCCTCGGCGGGAATAACAACCTGTCGGGGTTGAGCGTGTCGCCAGGGTCCCTGGACCCTAACTTTAGTGCAAACACGACGAACTATACGGTGGATGTCGGCAGCGGTGTGAGCAGCATCAGCGTCACGCCCACTCGGCAAGACTCGAATGCGACGATCACGGTCAACGGGACACCCGCGACCTCCGGTCAGGGCCGTTCCGTCACATTGAATGGAGCGGGATCGAACACCTCAATCAATATTGGGGTGACCGCTCCCAATGGCAATCAGAAATCCTACTCCATCACCGTGGAGCGGGCTGCTCTCGGCGGGAACAACAATCTGTCTGGCTTGAGCGTATCACCAGGCTCCTTAGATCCCAACTTTAGTGCGAATACCACGAACTATACGGTGGACGTCGGCAGCGGTGTGAGCAGCGTCTCGGTCACGCCCAGTGAGCAAGATACCGCGGCGACCACAACCGTGAATGGACAAGCTACAAACTCCGGCCAAGCTCGAACCATCCAGTTGAACGGAGCAGGTTCGAATACCGTAATTAATATCGTAGTGACCGCTCCAAATGGCAGCCAGAGAACTTATTCGGTAACCGTCAGTCGCGCTGCCCTTGGCGGAAATAACAACCTCCAGAGCTTGACCGTATCGCCGGGCGCGCTGAGCCCCTCGTTTACGAGTGGCAGAACAGCCTATGCCGTAAACAACGTTGGCAGCAGCGCTACTTCCATTCTCGTGACCGCCACTCCCCAGGACTCGAGTGCAACCGTCACGATCAATACACAAGGTGGGAATTCTCGTTCCATCCCCCTACCAGGTGGTCCATCCAGCACCGAAATAGAAGTTGGTGTGATTGCTCCGAATGGTAATGATAGGACTTACCTCATTACCGTCAACCAGCCGGCGCCTGCAGAACCGCCGGCACCAACAAGCGCACCGGATCTGATAGCAGAGGATGACTCATGTCTCCTTGTCGGTAATGTGTGCTTCCCTCCCACGAGTGATGTGGACAACATTACCAATGTCACAACACCAAGGTTCAGAATATCCCAGCCAGGGGCAGGGGAGACTGCCGACCTTTATGTGGATGGGAACAAGGTGTCGTCGGCGTTTGACTCAGGGGGCAATACCCTTAGACCGACATCAGCGTTGAGTGATGGAAACCACTCTATTACCAGCACGGTGACCAACGGGGGCGGTGAATCATCTCAAAGTCCGTCCTTGACCGTGAACATTAATTCGGTAGCCCCCGGAGGACCGTAGCTCCGGGATACTCTATGCCGGTATGCCACTAGATGAGCGGGTACCATGGCGTGGCCAATTTCGCTACGCCAAGCCCGTTCTTATGTGTCCACTCTGGTGGTGTGCGAGAGATTTCAGAATAGATTTTCTTGCAACAGATTCATATCGATTGCTCGACTGCTGCGAAACCTTTCTACTACCGAACCACGAAATTCAGATTCTTCACAACCCTTTGCAGATCACTCATCTGTCGACATCTCGATTTGAAGCCTTGACCTCCCCAGTCGGATTGGCTATACCTTTACCTCCTGCTTCGCCTCTGTAGAGACTGGCACCCTCTCGCCGACCTACATCTCGCGTTTGGGTTCGCCAACAACAAACAGGCTCATCGCTTCACGTATCAAGGGAAGGGACCGCCTCCAATGGGACGCATTTTTACCATCGCAGGGGAATACATCTTCACTCTTCTTGTTTTCACGATCGGATTCGGCGTTTACGGCTGCTCGGACTCAGGCTCAGTCAATCCGGTGGTAGAATTGGCCAGTCTCAGAGTCACTTCCGGCTCCACTCCTGCGTCGTTGCGCCCGTCTTTCAACCCTGAAACCACGAACTACACCGTTGACCTCTCCACCAATGTCACGAGTGTCACCGTCAGTGCACAACCGGCAGTCGCCGGCGACAGCGTGAGAATCAATGGCGAGGCGACGACAAGCCGGTCCATTGATTTGGGCGCTGCTGGGTCGACGACTCCGGTAAACATCGTCGTGTCCGAATCTGGGACGAACTCGAGAACCTATACCGTCCTTCTGACCAAAGCGAGCGTAACTGGCGAGAATTCGTTACGAAGTCTGTCGATTTCTCCGGGCACTCTTGATCCAGAATTCGATGCCGCTGCCTTGAGCTATGAAGTCTCTGTCAGCAGCGATGCCACCAGTTTGAGAGTGACTCCTAGCTTGCAAGATCCTGCTGCCACGATGACAGTAAACGGTCAATCCGCTCCCTCCGGACAAGCCCAAACCATTCCGTTGCGTGAACCGGGGTTGAGCACCGTTATCACTATCGCCGTGACTGCGCAGAACGGCACCCCGAAAACTTACACCGTGGTCGTCTCCCGTGCCGCGCTTGGTGGGAATAACAATCTCGATAGTTTGAGAGTGTCGCCTAGCAGGCTGAATGAATCGTTCAGTGCGAGCCGAACGAGGTATACGGTAAATGTCGGTGGCAGGGTGGAGAACATCACGGTGACCGCTTCTCCCGATGATACCAACGCGCGTGTGACGATCAATGGGGAAGGAACAAATTCGCGTTCAATCCCTCTGCCAGTAGGTCCATCAAGCACAGTCATACAGATTATCGTAATCGCGCAGAACGGCAGCCAGAAGCCGTACTCCATCACTGTAAACCGCGACGCGCTTTCTAGTGACAATGATCTCGAGACATTGAGCGTGACACCGGGTGGCTTGAATCCCGCCTTTGCCTCTAACCAGCTGACCTACAGGGTGGAGGTGGCTACCGGAGTACCTAGCGTGTTCGTGTCCGCCACCAAATCCGATCCGAATGCGGTGATGTCCGGGGATGTACCCAATCAAGGACAGGCAACCATCCCACTCGGCGCGCCAGGCACAGACAGGGTCGTCAGTATCACAGTGGCGGCTCCGAATGGCATCATCAAGACCTACACGATCACCGTGCACCGATTGGCGCCTTCGACTGATAGCAAACTCTCCAATTTGACCGTAAGCGTAGGCGCGTTGGTTCCGAGTTTTTCTGCCGGCACACCGAACTATACAGTCGATGTTGCGAGCAGCGTGGACACCATCACCATATCCGCAACTAAGTCTGATCCAACTTCCGTAATGTCCGGTTCGGTGATCGCTGCTGCAGGAATCCCAACAGGCCGAACGACCGTTTCATTGGGGCTCGGGACAATCACGCCTGTGACGATTGCCTTAACGGCGCAGGATGGAATTAGCAGATCGACTTACACGATCAGCGTGAACCGACCGCCTCGCTAACATGCGGGAATGGTCTTCGGCACTTCAAGCCCACGTATGACGAAGTAGACCGGGCTGACATTCCAAACGTGACCCGCAGAAGGACTGCCTCCTATGGGACGAATATTCACTGTCGCAGCGCAATATCTAGCCGCTCCCCTCATCCTCTCGATCTGGGCGAGTGTTTACGGCTGTTCGGACTCAGGCTCAGTCAATCCGGTGGTAGAACTGTCCAGTCTCACAGTCACACCTGGAACGCTCCAACCGCCTTTTAGCGGTGCCAACACCCAGTACACTGTCGACCTTGCCAACAACATCACCGGTGTTACCGTCACTGCACAACCGGCCGTCGCGGGCGATAGCGTAACGATCAATGGCGAGGCGACGACAAGCCGGTCCGTTGATTTAGGCGTTGCGGGGACGACGACTCCCGTGAATATCGTCGTGTCAGAGACAGGCACCAATTCAAGAACCTACACGGTCCTTCTCAAGAGGGCGGACATAGCAGGAAACAATTCATTACGTAATTTAGCTGTTTCACCAGGAACCCCTCCTCTCACATTCAGTGAAAACACTCTTGGCTATACAGTCACTGTCCCCAATAACACCAACTCTGTTACGGTAACTGCCACGTTACAAGATCCTGCTGCGACGATGACTGTGAATGGGCAATCGGCGACCTCCGGTCAGGCTCACGCAATCGCCCTTAATCCCGCCGGCCAAAGTACAAACATCACGATTCTTGTGAAGGCTCAGAACGGAACGGAGAAGCCCTACACGATCACTGTGAGCCGAGGAGTATCAAACAACAGCAACTTGCGGAACTTGACCCTATCACCGGGAAGTTTAAACTTCGAAGCCGAAGATACTAGCTACGCTGTGAATGTGTCGAGCGGTACAACCAACGTAACAGTAACGCCAACACAGGCAGATGCTACCGCAAGTATGACTCTGAACGGACAAGCTATTGCCTCAGGACAAAGACGCACCATTCAATTGGGCGCGCCGGGTTCGAACACACTCATCATTATTATAGTAACCGCCCAGAATGGCACCCAGAAAACCTACACCGTCGGTGTCATTCGAGCCGCGCTTGGCATGAATAACAATCTCGAGAGTTTGCGGGTGTCGCCGGGTACTCTGGATCCAGCATTCAGTGAGAATCGAACGAGTTATACGGTCAACGTTGGCGGCCGAGTGGACAGCATCACCGTGAGCGCCACTCCCGATGACACCAATGCACGCATGACGATCAATGGGCAAGGAACAAATTCGCGTTCAATCCCTCTGCCATTGGGTCCGTCAAGCACGGACATCCAAGTGATCGTGATCGCGCAGAATGGCAGCCAGAAGCCATACTTCATCACTGTAAACCGCGAGGCGCTGTCCAGTGACAATAATCTGGATACATTGACGGTGACTCCAGGCTCTCTCAATCCTTCATTTGCTCCGGGCACCTTGGCCTATACAGTAGAAGTTGCCACCGACATCACCAGTGTGGATGTCTCTGCAACCAAATCAGATTCAAATGCTGTCATCTCCGGCAGTCTGCCAACCCAAGGACGAGCGACCATTCCACTTGACGGTCCGGGGACCAGTAAGCCGGTGTCGATTACCGTGACGGCCCCCAATGGCAGCGCTAAAACCTACACCATCACCGTGCACCGATCGGCACCTTCGACTGATAGCAATCTCTCTAACTTGACGGTAAGCGCCGGTTCCTTAAATCCCAGCTTTACCGCCGGCACATTGAATTATACGGTCGATGTTGCGAGTAGCGTGGACACTATCACCATATCCGCAACCAAGTCTGACCCAACGTCCGTGATGTCCACGTTCGGTTCGGTAATCGCTGCTGCGGGAATCCCAACAGGCCGAACGACCGTTTCATTGGGGCTCGGGACAATCACGCCTGTGACGATTGCCTTAACGGCACAGGATGGGCTCAACAGATCGACTTACACTATCAGTGTGAACAGACCGCCTCGTTAAAACTTGGAATCGCCGGACTTGGCGATTCCAAGCCAATTGGATAAGATTCTCCCTAACCCATCCATCTGTTTGTTCCGATCCGTTAGGATCAACGTTACGCCTCCCCGCATATCTATACGCAAGTAGGGATAGACCCAGCAGGAAACCCTTTCGTAATATCGCCATCTACCCAGTGGTTCACATGGGTGGCTGGACCCAACAGTATCCAGCAAGAGAAATCAGTTGGGTTCAAGACCATTATGATACGTCTCTTCACCTTTCCTGCACGATTTTTCGCCGTCACTCTTCTCGCCACAACCGCCGGGCTGAGCAACTATGGCTGTACAGACACAGGGTCCATCGATCCAGGCCCTCAACTCGCCAGCCTCTCGATCTCCGGCGCATCGCTCCAACCGTCCTTCGCCAGTGAAACGACCGATTACACAGTTGACCTGCCCAGCAACAGTCCCGACGTCACCGTAACGGCCACGAAGTCTGATGCAAATGACGTGTTGTCCGGCGCGGTGACCGCATCGGCAGGGCAACCCTCTGGTCAAACGACGATTTCACCTCCAGGACCAGGATCGACTAAAGATGCATCCATTACCGTCACTTCCTCAGATGGAAGAGCGAAGATCTATACCATTACCTTACGGGGGATATCTCTTGGCGGGGACAACACCCTCAGGAGTTTAACTGTGTCACCAGGCACCTTGTCTCCGCCTTTTTCTATTGGAACTCAGAGCTATGTTGCGATCGTCGCAGCGGATGTTGACACCGTAGTCGTATCCGCCACCAAGTCTGATCCGAATGCCGTGATATCGGGTGATGTGCCTAACGAAGGACGAGCAACTCTCCAACTCGGCGGGCCGGGGACAACGAGAATCGTATCGATCATCGTCACTGCATCGAATGGAACCACGAGGACATATACCATTGCCATCAGGCGAGCTGTGCCTTCGAACGACAGCGCTCTATCCGGCTTGACTGTAAGTTCAGGCTCCTTGGATCCTGATTTTGCTTCGGCAATTTTGATCTACACGGTGGACGTCGACAATGATGTGGACGACATAGTGATCTCAGCAACGAAGTCCGATCCGAATGCCGTGATGGCCGCACTCGGTTCGGTGATCGCTGCGGCAGGGACGCGGACTGGACGAGTAGACGTCCGACTGAGAGGAAGACGCACCGAAGTGGATATCCTCGTAACCGCACAAGACGGTTTCAACACGAGGACTTACACCATCACCATTATCCGATCTCGCAGGTAAGACGACGCTGAAACTCCAATTGGAATGCACACCGGTCCTTGTTGGCAATCCAATATCCAACCGGTCCTGCGATTCACTACCCTCGCATTCCTACACGTCGAGAAAATTTATTCCTACAGTAATAGAAACGATCTGCGCGACAACGATTTGCCGTCAATGGATGGTGATTCCCTCTCATATCATTAGAACCTTCATATCTCTCGTCTGATCTGTTGACCCGACTGGTTGGATCGGTTATAGAAGAAACTACTGCTCGGTCTTACGAAATTCCGACAGAACGATTTGAACCCTCTCGTAGCTTCGCGCCTACCGTTTGGGTTCACCAGAACAAGATATTCATTACCTACTGCGATTAAAGGCGACTTGCACCTTGAAACGAATCCGTAGCTTTACCAGGCGATGTTTCGCCGTCGCACTTCTTATTGCGATCGGTTGGAGTACCTATGGCTGTTCGGACTCAGCCACGGTTAACCCTGAGGTAGAGCTTGCCGACCTGTCGGTTACTGTAGGAAGTACTCCCGCCCCGCTGCTTCCGTCGTTTAGTCCAGGAACAACAAGTTACGGAGTTAGGCTTTCCAACAACGCGACGACTGTGACCGTGAGCGCTCGACCTGCGGTGTCCGGTGACACAGTAAGTATCGATGATCAGCCAACGACAAGCAGGGTGATCGACTTGGGTCAGCCGGTACCGTCAGAGTCCACGAAGCTTGTGCGTATCGTCGTGTCGGAATCGAACAGCAGGTCGAGAACCTACACCGTTCTCATGCGGCGAGCGGCTTTGGCGGGAAACAACTCGTTACAGAGCCTAACCATGTCGCCGGGCAGTCTGGTTCCCACATTCAGACCGGAGACCACGAGCTATGAGGTTGATGTTTCAACCGATGTGACCAGCGTGATTGTCACCGCAACCAAAGCGGACTCGAATGCCGTGATCTCCGGCGATCTATCTGACCAAGGACAAGCGACCATTCCACTCAATGGGCCTGGGACAAGCAAAATCGTACTGGTGACCGTCACTGCTCCGAACGGGGACGCAAGAACCTATCGCATCACCGTCAACCGCGCGGCACCGATGAACAATAACAATCTGTCCGCATTGAGCGTGAGCGTAGGCAATTTGCTTCCGTCCTTCTCCCCTGGAAATGTGAATTATTCGGTGGAGGTTCCCGCCAGTGTCGACCGGGTAACCGTTTCCGCGACCAAGTCCGATCCGAACGCAGTCATGTCAGCGTTCGGTTCGGTCATCGCCGCTGCGGGAGTTCCGACCGGTCAAGTGAGTGCGACACCGGGGCTGGGGGCAACCATTTCCGTGCCAATCATTGTCATCGCACCGGATGGGAGCCAAAAGACATACACGATAACCGTATCCCGCTCCGCTAGATAAAAGCGAGACTTGCCCTGCGATACACTGGTGTTACAGATCAATCCTCCAGCTGACCACCTGACACAACGCATAAGCCTGTGCCGGCCTTCTTGAGGCAAGCGGTGCATGACCGATGCAGGAGCAACAGAGCTGTGGCGACGGCATATCCTACCGTTTCGGATCGAGCTCGATCAGGCCTTTACGGATGGCGAGAATGGCCGCTTGCGTGCGGTCGTAAACTTGCAGTTTGTGGAAGATGTTGCGAACGTGATTCTTCACGGTCTTTTCGCTCAAATCAAGGTTGTTGGCGATCTCCTTGTTGGTTTTTCCGTCGGCAACCAGTCTCAGGACCGTAATCTCTCGTTCGGTCAGATCATGCTCGGCCCAAGCCGGCTTCTTGCCTTTTTTTTGGGCCATCAATGAAAACTCCGCCAAGATCTTGCTGGCGACGGACGGATGGATCAGCGATTCGCCCCGATAGATGGCACGAATCGCGGCAACGATCTGAGACGATTCAGAGTCTTTCAAAAGATATCCGGTCGCTCCCGCGCGGACAAGATCGAAGATGTACTGTTGTTCTTCATACATGGTCAACGCGACGATACCGATATGCGGGAATTCACGCTTGACTTGTCTCGTCGCTTCGACACCGCCCATCCGCGGCATACTCACATCCATGAGAATCACGTCCGGGAGCAGCGCACGGGATTTTTCCACCGCTTCCATCCCATCTTGCGCTTCGCCGATGACCTGAATGTCTTCTTTGGTCTTGAGAATAGCGGCCAGGCCCTCACGAACCACCCGGTGATCGTCGGCAATCAGAACCTTAATCTTCTCCATGCCCTTCCCCCTCCTTGTGACCCAGCGGCACCTCGACGATGATTTTCGTGCCTTTCCCCGGTTTGGATTGCACGTGTCCCTCGCCGCCCACCAATCGAGCTCGTTCCAAGATACCCTTGATGCCGAAGTGATCCCACTTTTCAGGATCACGCAGAACGGTCTCCAAATCGAAGCCGATTCCGTTGTCGGAAATAGTCACGCGCAACAGCTCCATGTCGATGTCGAGCTTGATTGAAACTCGGTCGGCTTTGGCATGTTTCTGGACATTGCTCAAGGCCTCTTGAATGATCCGAAACAGAAAGATCTTCGTCCGTGGAAAAAGAATCTGCTCGTCCCCCTTCACCAAAAATTTCGTGGCGATGTGCGTCTGGATCTCATACGACTTGAAATAATTCGTGAGGGCGGGAATCAATTCCATTTTATCGTAATGCAGAGGACGCAGATTGAAAATCACTTGCCTGGCTTCCTGGATGGCCAGTTTCAGTTGAGCCTTGGTCTCCTTGATGGTGGCCAAGCTGGCTCGTGACTTCTTTCGAATGAGCTGCTGGCAAAGATCCAGCTTGAAGTTCACGCCCGCCAAGCTCTGCACGAATCCGTCGTGAATTTCGCAGGCGATTCGGGTCCGCTCTTCCGTCACGGCGGCTCCGGTCTCTTTCACGTACAAGCGATAGAGCGATTGATATTTGTTCAGCGTCTTCTCAATCTCCGCCGTCGCGCGAATCCGGACTTCGATCAGCTCCCACATGAATTTCGCGCTGGCGCCGCCGATGATGGTGACACCCATACGATGAAAATCCTGAAGGAACTGCCAGACTTCTCCGTCACCCGACACGTCGATGATCAGGTCGACGCGTTCCATCGCCAGAAGATGCCGATAGTCGCGCGTGATCGGGATCTTGAGTTGCTTGGCCAATCCCAGTCCCGGTGCCTCCGGATTGAGCTCCGCCACGCCCACGATCTGCACCAGAGGATCGTTCGCCAAGATCTCCATCAGCGCGGTCCCGCCGCGGCCGGCGCCGATAATGGCGACGTTCGTCGATCCGGAGGCCGGTGCGGTCCGACGGGTGCGTTGCTGGGGAAGCGGCTTACTCATCGAATCTGCATCTCCTACACATGCCCGCCGGGTGTCATCACTGGCGAACGTCGAATCGGATGGGATCGAAGTGGCTAGGAAAGAGAGGGAGTCGAGAGTTGCGGCTTAACGTTCGCGGCGTTGCTGAGCGAGCGTCTTCAACTCGTCCATGAATTGGTCGATGTCCTTAAATTCCCGGTACACGGATGCAAACCGGACATAGGCGACCTGGTCCAACTGATGCAACTCTTTCATGACTTCTTCACCTACGACCCGACTTTCAATCTCCGTCTCGCCCATCTCTTGAATCCGTTTTTCTATCCGGTCGGTGACGGCTTCGATCGTGCCGATACTGATCGGCCGCTTCTCACAAGCTTTTTTCAGGCCGACGAGAATCTTATTGCGGTCAAACGACTCGCGGCGACCGTCTTTCTTTACGACAACAGGAAGAATTTCCTCGACCCGCTCGTAGGTCGTATAGCGCCGTTTACATCCAAGGCACTCGCGGCGACGGCGGATGACCTCGCCTTCCTTGGCCATGCGAGAATCGACCACCTTGTCTTCGAGTTCATCGCAGAAGGGACATTTCACCGGCGGCGACCCTGCCCTCTCGCTATCGGCTGACTAGTAGGAATAAAAGATGGGAAACTTGGCGCACAACGCTTTCGCTTGTCCGCGAACTTCTTCCAGCACCGCCGGTTCTTGTCGGTGTTGGAGAACACGATCGACTAACTGGACGATTTGTTTCATCTCCGGCTCCCGCATCCCGCGCGTCGACACGATCGGCGAGCCCAAGCGGATACCGCTGGCCACCGCGGGCGGTTTTTCATCGTATGGGACGGCGTTTTTATTGACGATGATGCCGGCCGCATCGAGGGCGGCATCCGCCTCTTTCCCGGTGATTCCCTTGTTCGCGAGATTCAGAAGCATCAGGTGCGTGTCGGTTCCTCCTGAGACGATCCTGTAGCCACGATCGACGAATTCCCGAGCCAGTGCCTTCGCATTGGTGAGTACTTGCTGCTGATAACGCTTGAATGCCGGCGACAACGCCTCCTTGAACGCGACGGCTTTGGCGGCGATCACGTGCATCAATGGTCCGCCCTGCAGACCCGGGAATACCAGCTTATCGACTGCCTTCGCATGCTCGGCCTTACACATCGTGACCCCCCCACGCGGACCGCGCAACGTTTTATGAGTCGTCGTCGTCACGAAGTCTGCATAGGGAACGGGATTCGGATGAAGTCCCGCCGCAATGAGACCGGCGATATGGGCGATATCGACCAGCAGATAGGCTCCGACCGATTTGGCAATCTGTTGGAATCTCGGGAAATCCAGCACGCGGGCATAGGCACTGGCTCCGACCACGATCATCCGTGGGCGGCATTCTTCAGCGGTCTTTTGGACGGCATCGTAGTCGATGATTTCGGTTTGGCGGTCGACACCATACGAGAAGACGCGGAAGAGGAGGCCGGAAAAGTTGACCTTGCTTCCATGCGTGAGGTGCCCGCCCTGGGCAAGGTCCATTCCAAGGATGGTGTCCCCGGCCTTTAGAACCGACAGATACGCCGCCATGTTGGCTTGCGAACCTGAGTGCGGCTGCACATTCACGTGCTCGGCACCGAAAATTTCCTTGCATCGTTGAATCGCCAAATCTTCGACTGTGTCGGCATGCTGACATCCGCCGTAGTATCGCTTGCCAGGATAACCTTCCGCGTACTTGTTGGTGAGCACAGAGCCTTGCGCGGCCAAGACGGCGGGGCTGGCAAAATTCTCCGATGCGATCAAAAGCAACTTTTCATGCTGCCTGACTTCTTCAGCTTCGATCGCAGCGCAGACGTCGGGGTCTGCTGCCTTCAGGGCATCCCATGATCCGATTGCGTCACTCATTAGTTCACCATACTCGACCAGCTAGGCTGAAGGCTCTTCGGCCTCTTGTTTTTTCACGACGTTGATTTTCACTGTGGCCACCACGTCCCTGGGCAATTTTATGGGAACAGCCACCGAGCCAAGTTCCTTGATCGGTTGCGGTAATTGGATCTTTCGCCGATCCACCGTGACACCCTGCTCGGCTAATCTTTCCGCGATGTCTTTGGCGGTGACGGAGCCGAACATCTTATCGTCTTTACCGACCTGCGCTTCAAACGTCAGCGCGATCGCCGACACCTTCTTGGCATACGACTCAATTTCAAGCTTTTCCTTCTTGGCCTTCTCGGCCGCCGCTCGTTTGGCATGTTCGAAGGCTTTGATGCTGCGGCCATCGGCTTCGACAGCCTTACGGCGTGGCAACAGGTAGTTCCGCGCAAACCCATCGGCGACGTTGATGAGATCACCGAGATGCCCCACCCCTTCCAGGGTCTCTTGAAGAATGACTTTCATACCCTACTCCTTCACGCGATAAAGGAGCAGAGGATACTGAGGTGGCTGGGAAATGTCAATTCAGAAGGGCGGCTGTGAGGTCAATTATCGGATCACACCGAGGGTTCGGCCTACTTTGGCAAAAGCCGCCACGGCTTGTTCCAGCTGAGCTGTCGTATGGGCGGCGGACATTTGAGTTCGGATCCTTGCCTGTCCATGTGGCACCACGGGATAGCTGAATCCAACGACATAGACACTTTCTTTCAGCAAGGCCTCCGCCATCGATGTCGCAAGGGCAGCATCACCCAACATGACTGGGATAATAGGATGCTCGCCCGGAACAAGCCTGAAGCCGAGCGCGCTGAGCGTGCTCCGAAAAAAGGCGGCATTGGCCTGAAGCTGCTTCCTGAGATGATCGCCCTGTCTCACCAGGTCCAGTGCGCACAACGCACCAGCGGCGATTGGAGGAGGCAGCGAGTTCGAGAAGAGGTAGGGCCGTGATCGTTGACGCAGCAGCTCGATGACCTCAGTCTTGCCGGATGTAAACCCACCGGTTGCTCCGCCGAGTGTTTTCCCCAACGTGCTCGTCACCACCTCGATTCGGTCGGCCACCCCGAAATGAGCCGGTGTACCTTTGCCCTGCGGCCCCAGCACTCCGGTCGCGTGGCTATCGTCGACCACCACCGCTGCGTCGTACCGTTCCGCAAGTTCCACGATCCGATCCAGTTTGGCCAGATCGCCATCCATCGAAAACACTCCATCCGTTGCAATCAGGCGTAGCCGGCATCCGGCAGATTCTCGAAGCCGTGCTTCGAGCTCAGTCATGTCGGAATGGGCGTATCGAAATCGTTTGGCCTTACAGAGCCTGATGCCGTCGATCAGGCTGGCATGGTTCAAGGCATCGCTGATGACCGCATCATTCTCATCCAACAGCACTTCGAATAGTCCCCCATTCGCGTCGAAGCAGGAACTATAGAGGATAGTGTCATCGGTACCGAGAAAGTCGCTGACAGCCCGTTCCAACTGTTTATGCAGATCTTGCGTGCCACAAATGAACCGCACGGAGGCCATGCCATACCCATGTGTGTCCAAACCGCTTTTCGTCGCCTGCACGATGGCCGGGTGACTCGCTAACCCGAGATAATTATTTGCGCACAGATTGAGAACCTGACCCTGCTCGACTCGGACGTCGGAACCCTGCGGGCCCAACAATCGTCGTTCGCTCTTGTACAGACCTTGGGATTTGATCTCGGCTAGCTTCGCTTGGAGAGACCGTTGAAATGAGTCGTACGCCATGGTTCACGGAAGATTGAGGATAAGGCTTAGGTTGAGACGAAGAAACTTAGCCTCAACCTTAACCTTAGCCTAGCCCTGCATTACGGAA
This sequence comes from uncultured Nitrospira sp., assembly GCA_964587955.1. Classification (GTDB taxonomy): domain Bacteria; phylum Nitrospirota; class Nitrospiria; order Nitrospirales; family Nitrospiraceae; genus Nitrospira_D. The sequence continues at coordinate 4,421 of CAZPNQ010000051.1, read as the reverse complement.
TCAAGATTACTTTGCCGCACTGACCGGACTGAATCAACTCAAAGCCGGTCGCAAACTCCTTCAGTGGAAACGAATGGGTGATGACGGGTCGAATATTGAGACCTGCTTTGAAGAGACCCGTCAACCGATACCAAGTGCCGAAGAGGCGACGGCCCGTAATCCCATAGACACGGACGCCCTTAAAAATGACTTCGTTCGGCAGATCAAAGGAAACAGGCCCGGTCGGAATCCCGAACAGAGTCACTCGTCCGCCGTTCTTTACGGCCCGAAAGGCCTGATGCAAGGCCACGGGATCCCCTGACATTTCCAGCGCAGCATCCACTCCTTCACCGGCGGTCATATCCAGGATAGCTGCCGCCAGTTGATCCGCCGATTCCGTTTTGGCATTGAGGACATGATCCACACCGACCTGCTTCGCCAAACCAAGCCGATAGTCACTGACATCCGATGCGATAATCGTCGCCGCGCCGGCCGTTCGCGCTACGGCAGCAGCAAATAACCCGGTCGGACCGCACCCCGTGATCAACACGGTATGGCCCGTGAGATCTTCGGCAAGCGCCGCATCGACGGCATTACCAAGCGGCTCCTGCACACAAGCCAGCTCCGGAGAGATGGCCTGGTCCGTATGCCACAAGACGGCCTCCGGTAGCGCGACATACTGAGCGTACGACCCGTCCCGATCGATCCCAAGAATCTTGTAATTTTTGCACACATGCGCCTGTCCGGTGCGGCATTGAAAACATGCTCCACAAGTGAGATGTGATTCAGCTGCGACATAGTCGCCTATCTTGACTAAAGAGACCTCACGACCGACTTCCACAACGTGGCCGCACAATTCATGACCGATGATGCGCGGCGGATGAATCCGCCGTTGTGCCCATTCGTCCCACCGGTAGATATGGACGTCGGTACCACACAGCGAGGTCGCCGCCACCTTCACGACGGCATCGTATGGTCCTGGAGTTGGGTCCGCCCAATCGGTAAGGGTGAACCCCGGTCCAGCGGTAGTTTTGACGACAGCCTGCATGAATCTATTCTATACCAACTCAATCGGTTGACACGCATGTTTCAGTGAAAGAAGCGGTTGCACGTGGCATCCAGCGATGAGTAGGATGCCGGGTCTCATCGTGATGCTCGTCTTAGAGAGAGATATCTATATTCACTGGACAACAATGAACTAGCCGAAAGGTGATGGGATGAAAATCCGGCCAATCTGGGTGCAGGCAATCGTCGTGGCGGGTTTATTGGGATTCTTGTCGCTGAACGTCGCAGCGGAAACGGCCCGTTGGGACATCGATCCCGATCATTCAGTCATCGAATTTCGCGTGACGCACATGCTGGTCTCAAAAACCTCCGGGCGTTTCATGGATTATCGGGGATCTGTCGTAATGGATGAGACCACGAAAACGTTCAAGACGATCGAGGCCACCATTCAGGCGTCGTCGGTCAACACGAACCAAGAAAAGCGCGACTCGCACATCCGGAACCCCGACTTTTTGGACGTCAAACAGTTCCCGACGATCACATACAAAATGAACACCTATGAGAAGGATGGGGAGACCTATAAGATCATCGGCAACCTCACCCTTCGCGGGGTGACCAAAGAGGTCACGCTCCTCGGCACGTTCAATGGCGTCACCAAGGATCCCTGGGGCAATATCAGAGCCGGATTCACCGCCGACGGAACATTGAATCGCAAAGATTTTGGCATGATTTGGAACAAGACGCTCGACAACGGCGGGTTAGTCGTCGGCAACGATGTTCAGATCCATCTAGACATCGAGTGCATCAAAGCGAAAAACCCGTAACATCTCAGGAAAGTTGAGCGTTTCGGGTTACGAGTTACGCGGAACTCCATGATCGAAACCAGAACCCCGCAACCAGAGACCTCATCCGCTCGAATGACGATGAAAACGATGGTACTCAACCAGACGAACGACGTTTCCACTCATCCTTTACGGCTTGAAGATCGGCCGATCCCGATTCCAGAAACCGGCCAGGCCCTTGTTAAAATTCACGTCTGTGGCGTCTGCCGTACGGACCTCCATGTCGTGGAAGGAGAACTTTCGGATATCGCATTGCCACTGATCCCTGGCCATCAAGCAGTAGGAACGGTAATGCAGGTTGGCGCCAAGGTCTCAGAGGTCAAAGAAGGAGACCGCGTCGGAATTGCCTGGCTTCAGGCAACATGCGGACAATGCGAATTCTGCGCAAATGGGCGCGAAAACCTCTGTCTCAAGGCGACCTTCACCGGTTATCAGGTCGACGGCGGGTATGCGGAATACGCGGTCGTGCCGGCACGATTTTCCTATCCAATTCCACCGATCTTTTCCGACGAAGAAGCCGCTCCCCTCTTATGCGCCGGAATCATCGGCTATCGCGCGTTACGGCTCAGCGGCATCAAGCCGGGCCAGCGTCTCGGGTTGTATGGGTTTGGTGCCTCCGCACACATCGCCATCCAAATTGCGCGCCATTGGGGTTGTGAGGTCTATGTCAGTTCGCTCAAGCGAGAACATCAGGAATTGGCAAGGCAATTAGGAGCAATTTGGGTCGGCGGAGCCACAGACATGCCGCCGGATAAACTGCATGGGTCCATCATTTTTGCACCGGCCGGGGAACTCGTGCCTCCGGCATTGAGAGCGCTCGACCGGGGCGGCACACTGGCCTTGGCCGGCATTCACATGTCGCCGATTCCCTCGCTCGACTATGATCGTGAGGTGTTCGGGGAACGAGTCATCCGTAGTGTGACGGCCAATACCAGGCAGGACGGACTCGATTTATTGCGCGAAGCAGCCGCTATTCCCATCAAGCCGCATACGATTCCTTTTCCTCTCGAACAAGCAAACCGTGCCCTACAAGAATTGAAAGCCGGAAGCTTTCAAGGTGCGGCGGTGCTGACGATGCAATGAGACAGGACGTCAGGGCTAAGATTGAGTTGAATGTATGAAGAATCGAAAATTATTGGCAAAAGCACTCAGAAGCTCAAAGAATCTTCGCATTGAAGAAGCTCTCGCGCTTGCAAAGGCTTTTGGCTTTCGGCTCTCACGGACAAAGGGAAGCCACCATATTCTTGCCCATCCACGTATCCGTGAATTGGTCAATCTACAGGAGGTACACGGCAAAGCCAAACCCTACCAGATTCGTCAATTACTTGAGATCGTCGAACGCTATAGTCTAGAATTGGAATCACGTGAAGAATCATGAAAGACTACCATATCAACATCTTCTACAGCGAAGCAGACAGCGGGTACATCGCCGATATTCCCGATCTCGATGCCTGTTCGGCATTTGGAAGGACACCAGCCGAAGCTCTCAAGCAAGCGGAAGTCGCGAAACGAGCCTGGCTAGCAGCTGCGCGCGCTGAAAAAAAACCTATTCCCAAACCGCGATATCGTCCAGCCATCTACCAAACCGGCGCATAATCTTCCCTCGGCCTGTTCGACTTGCTTGCTGCAAACGCTCAAGACACGAAGCTTTCAAAGAGTGGCGCTTATGACGACAAAACTCCCGCGATACAACCGGTCAGTACTGTCGTCAAAAATGCGGTCCAGAGCGCGCGGAGTCCCAGAAGCGACACATCCTTCGCCCGGCGAGGCACCAATGCGGTGATTCCCCCGACAAAAATGCCCATGCTCGCGAGATGAACGAACCCGCACAACGCATAGGTCATCGCCGTGAGGGATCGTGGAGAGAGCGGCGGGGGAGATGTCGCTTGCAATGCAGCCAACTTAAAATAGGCCGCAACTTCTGTCTCGATGAACCGCGAACCCAGCAAGTCTGCGCCGATCTGCCATTCCTCCGGACGGAGTCCGAGAAGAATCGTAAACGGCCAGGTCGCCCAGGCTAGGACACGCGTGACCGAGAGAGGGGCTCCTCCGAGCACAGGGAGCTGCGCCAGAGCCAGATCCACCAGGGCTTCCAAACCGAGAAACACGATCAGCAGCGCTGCAATGCCGGCAGCCATTGTCATGCCCTGTCCCGCCCCGTCGATCAAGGCGACGATAAGGTTGGCAGGCGGCGGAATCGCATCTCCTTCTGAGGAATCTGACGTCTCGCGCACGCCGTTATCGGGCGGCACGCCTCCGAGCGTTACAGGCCGTCCGTCTTCAGGAAACGACAGTTTACTGATGAGCACCGCACAGGGAATCGAGATCACGGAGGCAGAAATCAGATGGCCCGCAATCTGCGGGACCACATGCTGGAGTGCCGAGACGTAGATGGCCATGACGGTGCTGGCCCTCGCCGAACAGATCGCTGGGGGGGTCGGCCACTACGGCACTGGCGAAGGCTCCGACGGACCCGCGCCCGATCCACTTCCCAGGGGTTGAGTCATGGTCGGCCGGGTTCTCAATGCAGCAGGTGCCTCGCTGGTCAGCAGACAGGTCTACCGGCGGTTGAGCACCGGGGCCTCGGCCCAGCGT
>CAZPNQ010000050.1:0-24966 GCA_964587955.1 uncultured Nitrospira sp. | reverse complement strand
CGAAGAGAAACATGCCGATGACGAGGACCCACCCTCCGTTAGAGGCCATCGAAGCAGGCAGTCCGCCGCTAACGGCTCTGTACACCACGACAAGACCGACCAGTCCAAGGATCAATCCGAACGCGAGGCCGACCACTGCGGCTTGTTTCGTAGCCCGATAAAAATCGTTTCCCCATGCCCACAGTCCCGCACGTAGCACCCGCCCACCGTCCAGCGGAAAACCAGGAATCATATTGAAGAGCCCGAGTTGCATGTTGACGAATCCCAACAAGGCCCCGAGCATGATCCACCCTTGGAGGCCATGCTGCCGCTGAATCGCTTCGGCCAGCTCCACAAAAACAAAACAGAGCCCGCCGATTACAAAACTGACTGCCGGCCCGGCCAACGCGATGAGAAATTCAGCACGCGGTGTCGGGGCTTCCTTGCGCATATGAGCCACACCCCCGAAAATAAATAACGTGATCTTTTCAATCGGGATGCGATAGTACAAGGCGACATAGGAATGGCCGAGCTCGTGCAAGAGCACCGAGAGGAATAAGAGCACCGCTGCGATGCCCCCCATGGCCCAATACCGTTCGGGAGTGAGACCGGGCAAGCTTTCAGGCAGATAGCCGGTCGAGAGACTCCAGGTTACCAAGAGAAAGACCAGGAACCACGAGGCATGGATGCGGATTGGTATTCCCAACGCTCGGCCTATCTCCCAGGAAGGTACCTGCATAGGCAACACGGTAGCAGCCGAATACGCAAAGGGTCAATTCTTCCTTGCCGATTCAGATATACTGGCCCGTATGCGGCAACATGTTCTGCTACACGTACTGCTCGGCGTCCTATCGGTAGCCATCCTTGGGCCGTTCGTTCCAACCGATGGAGTAGCTCAAGTGATCAAGTCCGGCCCGCCCACGTGCCCGGGCGTGGCATTGACGTTCGATCTCTGTCCCGTACGGAAGGGGTCTGGCTACGATCAGCCTTTGATGGACTATCTGATCGAGCATCGCATCCCTGCGACGTTCTTCATGTCCGGTAAATGGATCGCCAAACATAAACCGGAAGTGAACCATCTGTTAGGTATGGGGTTTTTTGAAGTGGGAACACACGGTGAGGTGCATGCTCATCTTCCCATGCATGGTGCCGACGAACAGCGCGCGGAGATCCTTGGCCCCGTCACAATGCTGCGGGACCACTATGCGCATGAGGCGACATTGTTTCGGCCACCGTATGGAGAATACGACGATATCACCGTCGCCGTGGTGAACACCCTCGGCCTTCGATTCATCCAATGGAATATCGAATCGGGCGATCCGGACCCCACCCTCTCCGCCGAGCAGATTCTGACCAGAGTCGCCCAGCGTGCCAAGCCGGGGAGTATCATTGTCTTCCATGCAAACGGCAAAGGGAAGCAAACCCGGCACGTGATCGAACAACTGACAACAGACATCCTGCCTCGGAAAGGACTCCAGCCCATGACCACCAGTGAGCTGCTGAACTGTAGCCCCCCTACCCATGACTGATCCGGTTATCAGGAACATGGATCCGGACGATCGTGAGGCCGTCGTCCAACTGCTCGGGGAGTCCGATCCCTGGAGAAGACTCGGTTATTCGGCGGACGATTGGCGCCGCATCTTTTGCCCGACCCCGCAAGGGCGAGACTGTTACGTCACTCTCCTCGATGGTCGAGTGGCAGGAGTCGCCATCGTCAAGCAGAAGTTTCTTTTGGGCGACTATCTGGAACTTTTGGGTGTCGCCGTATGGGCTCGTCAGAACGGACTCGGCGGTCAACTGTTGCAGTACATCGAAGAGCTGGCCTTCAAGAGAACCAAAAACCTCTTTGCCTGCGTATCGGATTTCAACGAACGGGCGAGGGCCTTCTACCAGAAGCACGGCTACCAGGAAATCGGCCCCATGCCGAACTTTTTGATCCCGGGGAGTGCGGAAATACTCCTCCGCAAGACCGCAGGGCCGGCGAGAAGGAGCTGATGGCTGAGAGCATATGGCAAATGGTATAAGTTCTTATGAAGGTTAACAAGCTGCTCCACACTCGCATGCGGGTCAGCGATTTGGATGAGACCATCCGTTTCTATACGACCGTCTTGGGCCTTGAAGTGATTGAGCGGAAGACGTCTCCTCGCGGATCACACCTCGCGTTCTTGAAAGTTCCCAATAGCGACGAACTGATTGAGTTGACCAGTTTCCCTCCAAGTGGTCCGGTCAAAGTTCAGGAAGATCTCGTTCATCTGGCATTTCAGGTCAATAGCCTCGACGCAACGATCGCCTCGCTCAATGCTCAGGGGGTCAAAATCACCGATGGCCCGACGACAACCTCTTCCGGCAGCCGGTTCATCTTCATTGACGCACCCGACGGCTATGAGATCGAGCTGATCGAACGGCCGACCAATGTACGGATTGTGTGAAAAGCGTGAAGCGTCGCGCGTCGTTCGTAGGCGATTTGCTTCTAACCATGGCTACATCCCTCCCTTTGTCTCCACACGTTTTCGCCCATTAGCCAATTCAGATCTATACCACTATAAATCATGCGCTTCACGCTCGCCTCGCTAACCTCACAGATCGTCGATGGGGGCTGAGTCGAAGCGGGCTTCACGAATGACAAGATACGGAGGGTTATGAAATGAAAAACGGTTTCTTCCGCGGCCATGGTCTCGGCAACGACTATCTCGTGATGGACCCTAAAGACCTGACCTTCAAACTCACCCCGAACAATATCAAATCGGTCTGCGACCGCAATTGGGGCGTAGGCAGTGACGGCATTTTGGCTTTGGTCTCTTCCAAGAAGGCAGATTTCGGGCTTCGTATTTTCAACCCCGACGGCAGCGAGGCGGAAAAATCAGGAAACGGTCTTCGGATCTTTGCACGCTATCTTCACGCAACCGGCAAGACGAAGAAAAAACGTTTCACGGTTGAGACAAAAGGAGGGCTGGTCAGCATTGATTTGCATATAGACCGGCATAGTGATGCAGCCGCCGCGACCGTCGAGATGGGAGTCGCTACGTTCAAGCCAGATGCGTTACCCTGTTCATTTGGCGTACCCGAGTTGATTCAGCAGCCGATTCAAGCAGCCGGACGGACGCTGACCTTTACGGGAGTGAGCGTCGGCAATCCACATTGCGTCGTCTTCAAACCGGCCGGAGAATCCTGGTCTCGGGAGGAACTGTTGTCGCTTGGACCGGCCCTGGAACACCACCGATTGTTCCCGAAGCGGACAAACGTGCAGCTCGCAGTTCCAATCGGCCCGAAGGAAATCTTCATTCTGATTTGGGAACGAGGCGCCGGAGAAACACAGGCATCCGGCTCTTCCTCCTGTGCCGCAGCCAGTGCAGCCGTGCGTTTAGGACTCGTGAAAAGCCCAGTGACCGTGAAGATGCCGGGGGGAGCGCTGACGATCGATGTGGCTCCGGACTTTAACCTCACCATGAAAGGACCGGTGGCTGAAGTCGCGCGGGGAACGTTGAGTCCGTCGTTTGTGCGAGGCTTGAGATAGCATTTCGCCGATCGTCATAGACTGCGAAGAAATGTCCGACCTACTCTTGGTATGCTTAGAATTGCCACAGGCGATTGACGCATGACAACGGACAATCTCCAATCCAAACTCGCCCATCTGCCCAGTAGCCCCGGCGTCTACTTATTCAAGAACGAACAACGAGAGATCATCTACATCGGGAAGGCCGCGGTGCTCGCCGACAGCGTCCGATCCTATTTCCAAAAGGGTGCCGACCATAACCCCAAAACCAGTCTTCTTGTCAGCCACATCCTCGACGTCGAGACGATGGTAACCCGATCGGAGCTCGAAGCCTTGATTCTTGAGAGCAACCTGGTGAAGCGCCACAAACCCCGCTTCAACATCGTGTTGCGGGACGACAAGCAATATCCCTATGTACGGCTGCCCATCAAAGAAGATTTCCCGCGACTCTCGATCGTGCGACGCGTGCAAAGAGACGGAGCGCTATACTATGGTCCCTATACACCCGCGAACGCGCTCCGGGAAACGTTGGAAGTCATCAAACACGTCTTTCCCCTCGCCACGTGCACAATCGACATCGACGGAACCGCCGACCGGGCCTGCATCGAATTCGAGATCAAGCGGTGCATGGCGCCCTGCACCGGCAACCAGTCGAAGGAGGAGTACCATCACATCGTCAAACAAGTCCGCCAATTTCTGGAAGGTCGGGATCGCGAGTTATTGGACGATCTCCGTGCCCGTATGGAAGCGGCGGCCGATCGGGAAGAGTTCGAGGAAGCCGCCCGACTGCGGGACCGCCTCTTCAAGATCGAACGGATGCTGGAGAAGCAGCGCATCACGCAGACCTCGGCGACCGATCAGGACGTGATCGGCTTAGCCAGGCAAGGTTCGGCCGTAGACCTGCAAATTCTGTTCGTGCGCGGTGGCTTGCTGATCGGACGGAAAGATTTCTTCTGGCCTCAGTCAGCCGACGTGTCTGACGAGGAGTTGGTGCATTCCGCTATCGAGCAGTTCTACAACAAGGACGGACAGCCACCGAGAGAAGTCCTCGTCCCGACCGATCTCGAAGACGCTGTTCTGATTCAACAATGGCTATCCGACAAACGAGGGGAGTCCGTTCGCGTGCGTTCTCCTGATCGGGGGGCCAAGCATCAGCTCGTCCTCTTGGCAGAAGAGAATGCCGCTGCAGCTGTTGCAAATCACTTGCGTGATGAGGAACTCGACCGGCAAGCCGGTGAGGAACTGAAACGGCTCCTGCGATTGGAGCACGCCCCACGTCGGATTGAAGGGTTCGACATCTCCAATACGATGGGCAATCAATCAGTCGCCTCGATGGTCGTCTGGGAAGATGGACAGATGAAGAAGACGGACTATCGGCGATTCAAGATTCAGACGGTCGTAGGGGCCAATGACTTCGCAAGCATGAAGGAAGTGGTCATGCGCCGCTATGGGCGAGAGGAGAACCTGGCTCAGCCTGATTTGATTCTTATCGACGGTGGGTTAGGCCAACTGGCCGCGGCGATGGAGGGGCTCAAAGAGGCTGGACGACAGGGTCTGCCGATTCTTGGGCTGGCCAAGGCCCGCGCCGATAAAGACGAGCGTGTCTTTCTGGCGGGAAGAAAAAACCAGATCGTGCTGAAGCCGCAATCACCTTCCACCCATCTGCTCCAACGCATTCGCGATGAAGCCCATCGCTTTGCCATCACCTTCCATCGAAAACTGCGCGGCAAATCATTGATCAGCTCCAGACTGGATCAGGTCATCGGCATAGGAGAAATTCGGCGCAATCGACTTCTGGAACAATTCGGCAGTCTCGACAATCTGGCCTCGGCCAGCGATGAGGCTCTCCGTGAAGCCGGGCTGAATGCAAAGACCGTTTCTGACCTCCGCCGGGCGCTTGCCAAGTAGTGTCTATTCGCCATCTAGAAGAGCGTACGCAAACTGAGCGCCCCTAAGTGCACGAAAGCATGGTAGGTCCCGTCGACGGTCGGATTCAAATTGTCGGCGACGGTGCGTGATTCATAGAACCATTCTTGATAGGCAAGATCGATCCCTATTCCTTTCGGCCACAGAGCGGACTCTCCGCTACAGGGAATCACACCCAGAAATCGTCCGGCCCCCTTGCAGAGAAAACCGGTGCCAAGGGACAAGGTATGAGCCGACAAGGAGATGGTCGCGGGGTTGAACGTTCGAGCGGGGACCGGGTCTTCCGTATAGGTATAGCCGGAACGCACCGCGACCTCCCAGTGCGGCAACCACTGTGGCTTCAGCCACGTATACTCAGTTCCAAGTGCAATCACTGGGACGTTGTTCCACTGTTGTGGCTGGGGAATCGTTGCCCCATTCGAAAGGCGGACATCAAGATTCTTATTCAGACTCCAGCCAACATATTCGACATCGAGCTCGACCTTCCACTCTCTCTCGCTGGTGCGCACCGGCCAGACAGCGATGGCTCCGGCAAACATGTGCGGCAGCACGAGATCGGTGGAGGCATCGGCCACCTTCGCTCCATTGACTAGCAATGACCCGTGCAGCGGCAACACCGCCTGACTGCGATAGACCACCCCGATGGATAGGATCGGTTTGCCGGCTCCATTTCTCACAGGACTATAGAGCAGGCTGGTTGTCACCCCCGCCGCGGTCCCGCTCCCGTTCAGTTCGATGGACGCTCCCGCTGGGATTCCAAAGGCTCCGGCACTCACCTGTTTCTGCTCCACGTGTCCTTCGCCGAGAAAACTCGCAAACGTATAGATATCAGCGCTCACCCCTACCGACAGATCCTCGCTGATCTTATAGGCAAGGGTGGGCTTGATGGCGATCAGCGGGAGCGCCGCCGAGGTCACAGCCGTATTGAACGGGCCATCGACCGGGTAACGGGTATTCAAACCGAACGGCGACGTTAACCCGATTCCCACCGTCACCGATGAAAAAATGGGCAATCCACTATCGGCAAGATTCGCACTGAGATAAAAGTTGCTTGGAGGGGGCCAGTTTACACTGCTATTGAAGTCGCCACGGCTATCGAGACCGGTCGGGCTCTTGTATTTGACGGATCCGCCGAGCACATTCAGTCCGACGATACTTTGCACCCCTACTACCTGGGTCAACCCGGCCGGATTATAGTGTATCGCGGAAGCATCGTTGGCTTCCGCCGCAAATGCATTACCCTGCCCTGCCGCACGCGCTGCCTGAGGTTGAAACCGAAGGGCTTGAGCACCGGCACCTGTTGGCTCCAGAAGAACATACGATAGGACGACTACGATGATCGAGCCTACTGAATAGCGAGCCATGCCCTGCATCCTGGATCTTGGCACACTCTTAAATAGTTTCGTCCTATCTTGCGGTCTTACGGCAATACCTTCATTCCTGCGATGATCTTCTCATGACAAGCAAAAGTAAATAGGAGATGAAACATGGTTCATGAGTATAGGGATAATAGGCCCTATGAATGTCTACAAATGGATCTAGTGTGATTTTAAGATGATTTTTGACTAACTCCTATGGTATAGGGGTCAAGTCCCCAAAGGGCAGGAGGGCCTTTCTATGGCGAATACGTCAGCAAAACAACCTTTCCCGCGGACTGCTTTTAACACTCTCTCTAAAATAGAATGCCGAAACTTTCTTGAAGTCCTTCATTACGCGATGCAGGCAGAGACTCCTGATCATGTGCGGGACGTGCTCGTTCTATTCCAAAACCATTTCTCTTTCACGAGAGCCTTAGGAGGCCTCGCTCGCCTTGGGCCAAATCGGACATTTGCCGGGTTCAGTAATGTCGTCAACGCCAGTTATCCGGATGAATGGCTTTACATGTACTGGAAAAATGGCTTTGCGGACGTCGATCCGGTGTTCAAGTCCGCCTTGAAATCACCCGGCACGCAACATTGGCGAGAGATCTATCAGCACATGTCCTCCGAGAAAGAACATGAATTTATCGCCACCGCGCGGCAATTCGGTCTCTGTGATGGCATTACTACGGGCTCCGTTGATCAGGCCTGTGGAGTCGCCACATTCTGTTCGTTCGCCAGTGAGCACGCTCTCGACGCGAAGCGATTGATTCCACTCGTCGAATACGCAGGGTATTACATTCATATGGCCCTGCTAAGAACCGCCCCCAAATCTGCGCCGCAAACAGATCGATGTGTCAAGGGGCTTTCCTCTCGAGAGGTCACGATCCTCAATTGGATGAAGAACGGAAAAACCAATTGGGAAATCGGTAAGATCATGGGTGTTAGTGAGCGAACCGTACGATTTCATATTGAGAGCATCTTTTCCAAACTGGAGGTGACTTCCCGATCTCAAGCCGTCGCAACCGCCATAGAGCATGGTCTACCCGCTCTCAATGGGTTGCCAACCGCCATCTAACCGTTCATTCGCACGTGCCGAGTCACCCTCCGCCGTTATACTAGGCGGCGCGGACCAGTAGCCGATCTTCTGCCAATTTTGCATATCCTCCCGCATCATTTTCTTGGTCTAGTACAGTTCTGAGTACGTGATCCGTGCAGGAAGCCGGTATTGTCGTTGTCAGCCAATCCAACATGGCAGGACGACAAACTGAGGCTTGCATACGAAATTCGTCCAGATCGAGTAGCCCACCAATGGAAAGCACCTCGGCCGGTGGCAACGCAACCGGTTCTCCAATGGCGCGGCAGGGCCATCCCATGCGCTGAACAACCCGCAGCAACCTATGTTCCACCACCATATACGTGTAGCGAACTTCATGAAACAGGCACCATTGATACATCCCTTTGAAGATCATTTTCATCAACCGTGCGGAAAGGCCATGATCGGCAATTTCCGGGTCAACGGCGAGCCGCGTGATTTCTGCAGTATCAGTCTCTTTCCGGACGTGGTGATTCCCCACAAGGCAGGCGCTGAATTCACTCTCCAACATAAATGGGACAGGCGCGTGAGTCATGCGGACTAATCCCAGCAATCTGGCATCTGCAAATACCCCGATCGAGGTGCTCCACGTATCGTATTCATCGGCTTCGAGCCGGTCTGTCCGTTCAGGTACCCACTTCAGCCGTTCAGCGAATATGCGATGTCGCAATCGATAGGCCTGAGTCAGGTCTTCCTTCGTTTCGAGCGTCTTGACGAGAAACTCTCCCTCGTGGAAGGCTACTCCTCTTTCCTCCTCGGTCGCTAATACTTGCATACTGCCTCCTTTTGATATGGCCTGATGCAGGGGACTCACATAGGGCCGATTGTCAGACGAAGGAGGCGAATGGAACCATTACTGCTAAGGATACGTCACCTGGCGAGTCCGCCAGGTGAATCCGAGTTGCCGTCACATATAAGATGCGATGCGACCTGGATAGATAGCATCGGCAAAGATCGGGAATGAGAAGAATCGGGAATGAGAAGATTAGGATGATAAGGAGGAGGTAACGTGACGGAAGGCAAGACCAGTTTTCAATTGTTGGACGGCGGGCTTCGATCAACGTCGGCACTCTCCGTCTCTCAGGCTGTACGACCTTTGAAGGAATCTTTCGGCCTGCGTCGATTGGAACCGTGTGCTGGTGAATTAACGACCGCGTTCAAGGCGACGGAAAGCCGCTTGAGCAAGCTCCTGGAAGATCGGAACCGTATCGGTCGAGACTTGCATGACTGCGTGCTGCAGTCGTTGTACGCCATAGGCCTGAACATTGAAACGGTTCAACGGACTCGGGGTGATCAAACGGCGGAGGCGAAAGAGTCCGACGACCAGATGATGCACCAGATCAATCAGCTGATTCATGAAGTTCGGGGGATGATTCGAGAGTTGGAATCGGGAAGTGTCCGAGAGTTTGACTTGTCGTCAGAGCTCTTTACCTTGTGCACGACCTACGAGCAAACAGGGCGGTTACACATAAAGCTGGATCTGCAACGCAGCGCCATCGATGTTCTGACGAACGAGGAAGAGCGAGAAATCCTGAATATCGTTCGTGAAGCTCTGAGCAATTGCGCGCGCCACGCCAACGCGAGCCGGGCCGTCGTTTCGATTCGCATGCGAGATGCCAGAATCCGGGTACACATCCATGACAATGGCGTCGGATTTTCGACCGCGATCGGGCCACCGCGGGGATACGGGCTGGCCAACATGGAAGCTCGAGCCAAACGTCTCGGCGGGATGTTGCGAGTCCAGTCCAAGACGGGAGAGGGGACGCAAGTCACCGCGGAGTTTTCTTTGGAACCTCTTTTGACGTTCGTATGAAACCGACACCGACCAGCATCGTTCTTATTGACGACCATGAAATGGTCCGTAGAGGGCTCCGTGCGCTGCTTCAGCTCGAACCGGACATGACGATCGTCGGAGAGGCCGGAACTGTGGCAGACGGTATTACAGCCGTTGAACGTTTCGCTCCTCAGATGGTGCTGCTCGACGTAAAGCTTCCTGACGCTTCAGTCACCGAAGCCTGTCGGCAACTTCTGACCGTTGCACCGAAGCTTCGGATTCTCGTTCTGACTAGTTACGCCGAAGATTCCACGGTGATGGCTGCAGTCCAGAACGGAGCCCATGGATACGTACTCAAAGATGTTCGAATGGATGATCTGATTCGTGCCATTCGCACCGTCGCCGGCGGCCAGGGTTATCTCGACCCTCGAGTCACCCAGCAGGCCCTGCATTGGATTCGAACCAGTTCACACCTCGGAACGACTTCCTATGGAACCTCGCGGCTGTCCCCGCAAGAGCGCTTGATTCTGCCGCTTCTGGCTGAAGGAAAAACCAATAAGGAGATCGCCGCCCAGCTTCGCCTGAGCGACAAAACGGTGAAAAACTACCTGGCAAACATCTTTGATAAACTGCATGTCAAGCGCCGGACAGAAGCCGTTGCCTGGTTCATGAAAGAAAGCCAGGTGCCCGGGGCTGCGCGAAGTTCAAAGTTCTAGTGCTCCGGCAATCTGCTTGGCCCCGGTTGTTCTCCTTCGGAAAACTCCCTGACCCGCGGCGATCCCTCTGGCATTGGACCAGCCGCTGGCTCTATACTACTACTTACCAACTCGAGTTGATCAGGCTTGCGGAGAAACTACCCTAACCTAATAACTTCAACCTGGTGTACCGCCGGGACTTCTCAATGAGCGCATCGCTTGATACTGACAGCTCAATGTCCGCCGACCTTGTCGATCTACGCCGCCAAGTTGATGAATTGCAGCAAGCGTTGACTCATACCGCACATAGCTGTGTCTCAGCACGTATCGCGGTGCCCGACGCTGCCCTCGTGGGAACGTGGGAATGGAAAGGCTCCATCAATCGAGTCATTTGGTCGCCGCGAACCGAGCAGATTTTCGGCTTCCTTCCCGGTTCGTTCGACGGAACCTATCAGGGATATTTCACACTTGTCCATCCAGACGATCGGCAGAAACTTCGCCTGGTTATAGCGAGGGCTATAGAGGACCGGACTTCTTACAGAATCGAGCATCGAATCGTCACACCAGATGGAACTGTCCGATGGGTGGAGTGTCACGGCTACACCTTGTTAAGAAATAACGAACCGCGAACAAGCATGATCGGCACGATTGAGGATATTACCGTACGCAAAGAGTTGGAACTGGGTCGGCCGGACCTTCGAGATACGGTCGAAACGCAAGTCGATGAACGCACAGCTGAACTCGAGCAAGCCATCACCGATCTCAAGCAGGAAGTCGCACGGAGGCAGCTGGCTGAGTCGGCACTCAAGGAGAGTGCGCAGCACTACCAGTCGCTGTACGAACATGCGGGAGTCGGGATAGCGCAACTGAGCCTGGACGGGCGATTTCTCCGAGTAAATCCCCGTTTCTGCGAGACGCTGGGATACTCATCTAAAACGATGCTCCTGAGTAACTTCCAAGAGTTCACGCACCCCGACGATCTCACAGCCAGTCTTGACTACCTCGACAAACTGCTGGCCGGCAAACGTCCTTCATTTTCACTGGAAAAACGCTTTCGCCGTCACGACGGCAACTGGGTGTGGGTCAACTTGACGGTGTCGCTTGTCTGCACCACATCCGGCGACCCGTCGTATCTCATCGCTGTCGCTCAGCATATCGACGATCGCAAACGTTCCTGCTCCCTTCTCCAAGCCGCCATCAATTCCGTCGCGGACGGATTGCTCGTAATCGACCGACAGGGAAAGATCACCAGTGTCAACCATCGTTTTCTGCAACTCTGGAACATCCCCCAGGTTCTTGCAGACAGTGGAGACGACGAGGCGCTATTGACCTTTGTTATCGACCAACTTCAGGCTCCCGAGGCATTTTTACGTAAAGTCCGCAAGCTCTATGCACATCCGGACCAGGAAAGCTTTGATGTGCTTGAGTTCAAGGACGGACGGGTTTTCGAGCGCTATGCCAGGCCACAGATCCTCGGCGGTGAAATCGTTGGCCGTGTCTGGAGTTTTCGAGATATCACCGAACAGAGGCGTGCAGCGGAAGCTTTGCGTGCAAGCGAGCTTAGGCTTCAGCGCTTCGTGGCCGATGCCCCGGTAGGGCTATGTATCTTCGATGAAAACTGGCGTGCGATCAGCGCCAACAAAGCCTTTTGTGAGCTGACGGGCTATGAAGAACATGAAATTATCGGCTGTACCTATGCGCTCTATACACACCCGGAAGATCTTGCCGGCAACATCGTGTTGACGGACGAGTTTTTCAGCGGGATTCGATCGGAATATATGTGCGAAAAGCGCTACATTCATAAGTCCGGAGAAATTATTTGGGTCTCAGTCAAAGCAACCCGGGTCGAATTGTCGGGCCATGCAGGGCCACTTCTCCTTGCCGCAGTTCAAGATATTACCGAGCGCAAACTCGCCACGGAAGAACGAGAGCACTTGAGCCGAGATCTGCACGACAATATTTTACAAGCCCTCTACGCAGTCGGCATGCAGTTGGAAGCCGGCAAGCTATCGCTGGGGAAATCGCCTCGCCGTTCAAAAGTTCATATGACTCAAGCCATCCACCAACTGAATACTCTGATGCTCGATGTTCGACGGTTCATTGCCCTGCTGACACAGCGCACCACGGTGGCGCCCGACTTCGGACAGGCCTTGCGGCAACTCATCGCATCAATGTCCGGGACCGGTCAATCCACACCTGAGCTTGACCTCGCGAACCCGGTGCTGTCCTTTATCACTCCCAAGATGGGAGAACAATTACTCAGTATCGTCCGAGAGGCTCTCAGCAATAGCTCTCGCCATGCGCGCGCGTCGCATCGGTGGGTTCGACTCCGCCTGACGGATAATGCAATTCACTTGATCATCGGCGATAATGGCATCGGATTTTCAACCCGGCGCAGACGGCGAGCCGGTCATGGATTAGACAACATGGCTGCCCGCGCCAAGCAAATCTCCGCCACCTTCACTCTGGAGAGTGCACCGGGGAAGGGAACCAGTGTTTTTATCGACGTTCCGCTGAAGGGAAACGTCCATGAATAAGTCTAAACCGATTCGGCTGGTCCTTGTGGATGATCATGAAGTCGTGCGTATCGGACTTTGTGCCGTCCTCAATTTGACACCCGGCATGAAGGTTGTGGGCCAAGGTGGGCGGATGGAAGAGGCGAAGAAACTTTGCTATCGCTTCAAACCGGACCTCATCCTACTCGATATCCGACTACCGGATGGAAGCGGGGTAGATGCCGCGCGCGAGATTCTGGAGAAGTGCCCCGATACTCGCGTCTTATTTTTAACGAGCTTCGCCGATGACCATACCGTGCTCGAGGCTATTCTTTCCGGCGCTCAGGGCTACATTCTGAAGGACATCGCTTCCAATGCCCTGATCCGTGCCATCCGGAGCGTGGCCTCCGGTCAGGCTATCATCGACCCTCGGTTGACGAAGCATACTCTGGAATGGCTGAGGAATGTGTATAGCGAGCCAGGACAATCAAAACGCCCGCTCCTTTCTCCGCAAGAGCAACGTCTTCTGCCTTTGGTCGCTCAGGGCCTCACGAACAAAGAAATCGCCTTTGACCTGCGGTTAAGCGAAAAAACCGTCAAGAACTATCTTGCGAATATCTATTCAAAACTGAATATCGGTCGCCGGTCCCAAATTGCTGCTTTCTATGCCGGCAGCTTTAAAGGTTCAGGGGCGCGTTTAGCTATCGAAACTCGCTGAACCGGTCAGACTTGACCGCGAGCCAGATGATTCCTCATCTCAACTCTGTCGATGCTCATCTCGTTCTCTCTCTCTACACCACTCAAGCGGCCTACAAACGCGGCGAAGCGTTGAATTGACAGCTTCAAGTTCACTCTCTAGGATACGCCTCGCCGTCGAGTCATCAATTAGGGCATGTCGTTGTTGGACTGCTAGGAGGTATAGATGTCCGATTCTCATTCGCCTGAGTCCCGAGACGCCCATAGATCATTGAAGCCTTCTCATTCGGCCAGCAATCAAGTTGAGGCAGTGTTCGAATCCATTGTCTTTGCCAGTCGATGGATTCAAGCTCCGCTCTATGCCGGACTCATCGTAGCGGAGCTGCTCTACGCATATAAATTTCTCATTGAGCTCTGGGAAATGGTGACTCATATCAGCAAGATGGAAGAAACCGCATTCATGCTGGGCGTATTGGGACTGATCGATGTCACGATGGTTGCCAACCTCCTGACCATGGTTGTGATAGGAGGATACGCAACGTTTGTCAGCAAGCTTGATTTGGAGCACCATCCGGACCGGCCGGACTGGCTTACCCACGTCGATCCTGGCACCATCAAGATCAAACTCGCGGCTTCCTTGATCGGTATCTCCAGTATTCATTTATTGAAAGGATTTGTTGACGTCGCCAATGAAAATCCGGAACATCTTAAGTGGAAGATCTTCATCCACATGACCTTCTTGGCTTCGGCCATCTTGCTGGCATGGACGGACAAGATCATGCAGAAGGACAAGAAGCATTGAGCGATGGAGATACCCTTGTTCTCCGGCAGTCCACGATTCGATTACAATAGCGCAGGCCCGGTCTTGAGGGAGGAATGAGCGGCAGGAACTACCTTTTGGTCACGCTGCTCGCGGTTCAGCCGGATTTATCGCAGAGTCCTGCGAACTCATTGGGATCAGCACCATGAACGGCTGTCGGATTCCGCTGGTTCCACTGAAATTTTGTAGCCGCATGATCAGGGATGGGGTGACTTCCTGTCCCTTTGAGGCAAGGAGGACCTCGGTGCTGGACGTGATGTCTTCAGCCAAAATCATGCCCTCATGAAGATCCGCAACCACGGTGGCCCGCATCTCATATTGGATTTCCTTGGCGAATGCCGTTTTCAACGCGTTAACCACGACCGGATCGTACCAGCCTTTTCGTTGTTTAAGCTGAGCGAATGCCTCGATCTTCGTCTTGCCCGCCGACTCAAGAGCATCGAAATCCAATGCCACCTTGAGAATTCTCGCCTCCATCGGAATCTCGTTGCCTTGCCGCTGATCGCCTGACACGCCGACCCCGTCATAGTACTTGTCCTGATATTTGATAATCTCCGCCACCCTGGTCATCCGCGGGATTTTGCCGATCAGATCGAACGCCACAAACGGATGTTGATTGAATAGCTGAGATTCCTCCGGGGTCAACTTTTCCCCTCTATACACTTTCTTGAGGACCGCTTCCGGCAAGATCACACAACCGATCTGAGACAACATAGCGGCAGTCTTGATCGCCCACAGTTCGCTGACATGGAGTTCGGTCGCCATCGCCTCGACATATCGTGTGATGCGCGCCGACCGCCCGAACGCCTCCGGATTGACCAACGACAGCACTTCGCACAGCACTTTGATGCTTCCGCTGAGGGTGTGCTCCAGGAGTTCGTGTTCTGCGGTGATCAAGCGGTACTGTGCCAAGCCGGCTTTGAGTGTGTTCCCCAATGCGTCCGGTGCGCAGGGTTTGGTTAAAAACCGGAAGATCTGTCCTTGATTGATCGCATCGATCGATGTCTGAAGATCCGCGTTGCCTGTCAACAATATACGGACCGTATCCGGCGACTGTTCACGTACCCTGGCCAGAAACTGGATACCGTTCATGCCGGGCATCTGTAGATCGGATACGACAACAGCAAACGGACCCCGCTCGGCCACCATCTGTAGGCCTTGTTCCGGCCCCACGGCGGTTTCCAGTTTGAATTCTTTACGAAGGTGGCGCTTGTAGCCATCTAAGATGTTGGCATCGTCATCCACACAAAGGATGCCCTCACTCATAGCGTAGACTCCTTTTCAGTCTTCCGAGCAAGTTCTTTCCAAACAGGGATCCGATCCAAAAGGTGAAGCCTCTCCAGATAAGTGGTATCAAGCAGGGGAACACTGCTATGAGCTCCGTATTTGCTCAGGCACGGTAACAACGCATCGGCCACATGAACGGCCGTCACCGGCGCGAAAGTCTTTCCGACGCACTCTCCCGGACGGTGATGATACGCCACGGCTTCGACAATTGGATCACTTAATCCCCAGAGCCCAAGCATGTAGGCGCCAAGTTCGGCATGTGTGATCCCAATCTCAGCCCGTTCTAACTCCCAGACCGTCTTCTTCTTTGCCACAGCCTCAGCGTGAATGGCACTGAACCGGTCCGTGCAATTTGCTGCCAGGACCAGGATGCCCATATCATGGAGCAGACCCGCCGTATAGGCCTGCTCCGTTTCGAACGGTGCGCACCCCTCGGCCTTGGCAACCTCACGAGCAAGAGCACCCGTCTCCAAACTTTCCTCCCACAGACAGGCGATCTGGAAAGTTGCGAGGTCCTTCTCCGAGAATTGCGAAAAGACATGGGCGACCAGAATGAGCGCCTGGATGGTTTCCAAACCGAGAAAATTCACGGCCTGCTCCACAGTCGAGACTGGCCCACGAATACCGAAGAACGCCGAGTTCGCCAGCTGGAGGATTTTCGCGGTCAGACCCATGTCCTTGGCGATAAGCTTCCCGATGGCCTTGATTGAAGATGTTTCCGACTCCGCCTCTTTTTTGATCTCCAGAAGAATCGCCGGAAGGCTAGGAATAGCGGGCATACCCGTCACCAGCGCTCGGAGAGCCTCGTTCTTCAGTACATCCTGTAAGGTACATGCGCGTTGTATCGTGGACTTGAGCCGCTCCGGTTCGCAAGGTTTTGCCAGAAACTGATGGGTGGCTCGAATTGAATGGAAGATCATTTCCTTTTCGGAATACCCGGATAGAACGATTCGGACGATGTGTGGATAGCGTCGCTGGACCTCATTCAACAGTTGGGAACCATCCATCTTGGGCATGCGCATGTCCGAGACGACGACATCGAACGGAGCCTGCTCCAACACTTTCAGCGCTTCCTCACCGCCGCCTGCGAACGTCATGGCCCATTCGTTCCGCATGGAGCGAAGCGACCGCTTGAGCCCATCCAAGAGTACGGGTTCGTCATCCACAAACAGGATGCTTTTCATCAGGACTCTCTCTTCGCCATGACCTCGTGATCAGACATCGTCCGTATCGCTTGAAACATGGCACGTAATGAGCAAACGTTCATGCGGCCTTCTCCAGGGAACTCATGGCGTTCGGATCGGTGAGCGGGAGACGGATGGTGAATGTGGTTCCCTTGCCCACTTGACTTTCAACAGTGATCGCTCCGCGATGCTTTTCCACTATGACGGAACGGGCAATCGCAAGGCCCTGTCCCGTCCCCTTGCCGACTTCCTTCGTTGTAAAGAACGGGTTGAAGATTTTGTCCTGAATCTCCTCCGGAATGCCTCCACCGGTATCTGTGAGACAGATCTCTACCCACCCATCCGCCAGACGGGACGTGATAGAAATATGGCCTTTCTGGCCGGTGTCTTTGACCACCTCCCCGATCGCATGCGCGGCATTCACGATCATATTGAGAATCACCTGATTGAATTCTCCGAGCAGGCACGGCACGGGAGGAAGATCGGAAGCCAAGTCAGTCGTCAGGTCGGCAACATACTTCCATTCATTGCGCGCGACCGTCACGGTACTTTCGATGGCTTTGTTAAGATCCACGCCGGTTTTCTCTTCTCCGCCCGGATGGGCGAATTCCTTCATCGCCCGCACGATTTTGGCAACGCGGTGAATACCCTCGGCGGACTGTTCCAGCGCCTTTGGAATTTCGGTCAATAAATAGTCCAAGTCCGCTGCTTGGGTGACGGACTCGCAGGTATCGATCAACTCTTTTGAACAAGTTTCGCTCTTGGTTGCCGCGAAGACCTGCCGCTGGACATCCAGCACGCGGCTGATGTCGGTGAACGACGTGTCGAGAAAATGGATATTATCGCCCACGAATTGGATAGGAGTATTAATCTCGTGCGCAATGCCCGCAGCGAGATGGCCGATCGACTCCAGCTTCTGCGCAGAGGCGAGATCCCGTTCCATTCGAAGCCGGTCGGTCACGTCTTCCCCCATGACGATGATGCTCATGCCCTGATCCTCGACTGCTGCGGTAAAGGTCAGTCGGAGAAACAGAGTTTGTTCTTCCTGAGTTGTCACCTCAAACTTATCCAACACGACTTGAGACAACACCGTCTGCGACCGTTCAACTGCCTCATGGATTTTGTCCCAATTCCACCGGATGGACAAGGAGGTGAACGGGCGACCAATGACATCGACCAACGAAAGTCCAAAGAGTCGCTCTGCCACTAGAGTCCATTCTGTGACGATTCCTTGCTGGTCCAGTCCAATAAAAAACGCCTGCACCGTGCCGAGGATCTTCGCTTTCGCTTTTGCGGTTTGCTCGGCCTGCTCTTTCGCAGTTTCGAGTTGGGCGGTCCGCATGTGGACTAAATCCTTCAAAGTGACCGCCGCGCGCCTGATCCTGAGCATGGCCATACCCATGCCTCCTAATCCCAATAGACTGACGCCTGCGAAGATCCCGAACATTCCTTGCAGATCCTTTTGGATGAGAACGGCGCTTCCGGAAATTGGCCGGATCACCTCCAATACCCCACGCACATCACCTTCATGCCAATCCCGTTTGGGGCTGTCGGGGTGATTGTTGTGACAACCTAGGCAATCTGCTCTCATGATATCTGCTTTGGCATAGCGTAAATACCGTTCACCTGCGATTCCTTCAAATCGGTAATACGGTTGATCCGGATGGGCTCGCAACCATGTCAACGCCTCTCGTTCAAACGCATCGCGTGGGCCGCCGTCCTTCCGCCCAGAAAATGGGTAATCACTATAAAGTCTCACATCTGCGCCGGGCATTTCGTCACGGAGTCGCTTCCCCAGTTCGATGCTCATTGTAGCCGGCAACGGAATCGCGTGAGCCTTCGCCGCATAATCGTGTGTGACTTCTATCCCTGTTCCCGCTATACGCGCGACGACGTTCGACGAATAATATTTTCGTACTTCTTCAATAACAGCAACATTAATATCCGCCCCTTGCAGCACCAGGGTGTGGGCTAAGTTTTCTCCCAGTTTATTGAGATACCAAAAGAGTCCGACGGCAATCAGAGCGAATGACACCCAGATCACCCCGATCACTCGTCCTCCCTGGAGCAACGGATTCTGATGCCATACCGCCTGAGACCGTGATCGCTTAGATCGCCAAGGATTGAGCGTCATGATTTTGACCGATCGCCTAGTGCCATACCTGCAGCGACCCCACTCGGAAATTCCCAAGCGAACGACTCGTTACACGTCTCAGAATCACGCTAGACGTGTCCCAGCTCATGCTGCACGGCCTCGATTAATTCCTGTCCTGAGAACGGTTTGAGCAACGCGCGTCGGGCGCCAAACATTTTTGCCACATGCAACACATCAGCCATTCCTTTTGACCCTCCGCCGGACATCGCGATAACCGGAATATTCGGATACGATTGGCGGAGCTCTCTAATGGTCTCCAGCCCCTCTTTCCCGGGCATGAAGATATCTACCAATACAAGGTCTACTTGGGTGTTTCCTAACAGTTGTATGGCCTGTCGGCCCTCGCTGGCCTCGACTACGTGGTAGCCAGACTTTTGCAGATTCCGCCGCAGAGCGGCACGGAGATTATCCTCGTCGTCAATGACAAGAACAGATGCCATGGTCTCATCCGAATGTTTGAATAATCATCTAATTCCCCCTCCCGCAGCCATCAGCGGGTGTCTGACAAAGGTGGGAATGCAGGCGAGCCAAATTCAGCCTACTCGATAGGAAATATCGGCCCTAATCTCTGAAATCTTGAGCAGTGGGGGGTGGAAAATGATCAGACCGCACTGCGTAGGGGAAAGAGAGTGGTACGATCTGTATGAGCCTTATGACCAGGCCGCGGTGAGAATACCCTCCGAATCCCGCCAATGCGGTGTCCAGGCGAGGGCCACCAGCTTGACGGAAATGTTGGGTTTGCTTGGCTTAATGGAAATCATTTGAAGCTTTTCATTCAGAGGATCGGTTGCCGCAGTGAGGGCGTCACTCTCGGATTGAAATTGCGCTTCGAGATCGGCCAGCTGCTGTTGGAGCGCTGCGACGTTTTCTTCGGCCACCCCGACATCCTTTGACTCCTTCATGACCCGACCCGCGCTTCGTACTGCGGTCGTTGCGCGACCGATATTCGACGCGCTGATAGTTTTTCGGCCCAGAAAAGCCCCGAGGATGGAGGCTCCGACCGAAATCGCGGCCTGCACCTGACTGGACCGGGATTCGGCCTGCTGCTTTTCCTTCACCAACTCAGCTCGTCTGACGCGCTCTTGAAGCATGATGATCTTCGACGAATATTTTTGGCGGAGTGTCTCGGCAGCCTTATCACGTTGTTCCCGCCCCGTTTGCTGCAGCCGCACTCGAAAATCTCGCTCGGATTCTCCTGGTTTTGAGACTTCCTTCGTACTGGGGCTCCTGTACAACTCTACTTTTTGCGTACGGAAGAGCCAGCCACCAAACTCTTTGTTCCAATCGTTATAGCTCTTTGCCTTGCCGGCGCTTGCCGGTAGCGCTAGAAACTCGGCCCCTTCTTCCGGATTTCGCTCAAGGTCGGCCACTGCCAATTCCGCTGTGGTTGCTTTGTCCCAATCGACCGCTACGGCACCATCTGTGACGGGGGCCAATACCGATACATCCAGCGTGCTGTCGATCCCACTCTTGGCATCAGAGAAACAGATTTGCGCTGAGCCCAGCAGCATCGGCGCATAAACTAATTCACTCCCATTCGGCTTGGTTCCCCGCAACGGCACGAAATGTTGCGGGACATCATGAGCCAGCATGGGGCGGGATTTCAGTGCTGAGCGCTGGGGATAGTTGGAAGTTGGAGGTTGGAGGTTAGAGGTGGTTGCCTCTAACCTTGCGCCTCTAACCTCGGGCTGTTTTCGTGGTTCCATCAGCTGCTTGATCTGTGACCTTGTGAGAGGACCGCGTAAATAGGAGAGACACCACCGCGTCTCAAACACGACCGGCTCGTCTTCATGCACGTTGTTCATGAGAAAGATGCGATTGCCAAGGCCAGCCAGCGTTTGCTCCATACGTCCTCGGTCAAACTTTGTTCCGGCGCTGGTCGACGCCCCTTCCAATCCCTCCAGCACCCGTGCCTTGTCGCGTTCCGTCTGTAGACGCCCGATGAACCAGGTGCCGGTGTTGGCCAAACCTTTGTAGTCGAGATCCACCGGATTTTGCGTCGCGAGTACGACCCCGAGGCCGAAGGCGCGAGCCTGTTTCAGCAAGGTCATCAGGGGCAACTTCGAGGGAGGATTAGAGACCGGCGGAAAGTAACCGAAGATCTCATCCATATAAAGGAGCGCGCGCAAACTGGTTGTTCCCGACTGCGCTCTCATCCACCCGACTATCTGGCTGAGCAACAACGTGACAAAGAACATGCGCTCGGCATCATTCAAATGCGCGATGGAGAAAATCGCCAGCCGTGGCTTGCCTGACGGGCTGTAGAGGAGGTGTTGAATGTCCAGAGCTTCGCCTTCAAGCCAGGCCTGAAATCCCGGCGCGGCGAGCAGATTGTTCAACTTCATGGCTAAGGCGAAGCGATCTTTCGAGGGAAAGAAGGAATCCACGTCCATCACGCCGATCTTCGAAACCGGCGGCGATTGGATGGCCTGAATCAATGATGCAAGATCAAGATCGTGTTCTTTCTTCCAGGTCTGATCCAGAATCGTCGATAAAAGAATGTGCTCGCGGCTTTGAATCGGATCGGCCTCAATGCCGAGCAGGCCAAGCAGACTGGTGACCGTCGTACCGATTCGTTCACGCAGAAGCTCTGCATCTGTGCGCACATCTGCAGCCGGCGCGGCAAACGACTTGAGAATAGACACCGGAAGACCGGCGTTACTGCCCGGCGTATAAATCGCCACGTCTGCCGCATCCCGCAGCCGCTGAATGCGGGCGCCGTCCTGTTGCCAGCCGGACAAGCCCTTGGTCCATAATTCAGCCTGCGCGTCGGCATAATCGGTGGATGACAAACCTTTCTTGCGCGCATCGTCCTCATTGATCCACGGCTGGAAATCTTCGCCAGCGAGGCTCGGAAACGTAAGCATGAGATTCCCCAGATCACCCTTCGGATCGATGATGATCGCGGGAATATTGTCGATCGCCGCCTCTTCGAGGAGCGCGAGGCAAAGGCCGGTCTTGCCGCTGCCGGTCATGCCGACGCAAACGGCATGTGTCACCAGATCTTTTGAATCGTAAAGCAGCCATCCTGGCTTGGCTTGTTTGGCAGCGAGATCGTATGGTCGTCCTAAGTAGAACACACCGAGCTTTTCAAAATCTTCTGCAGTCGGTGGCGTAGCTGCGGGTGATTGAGTGGATCTCTTTACGGCGTTTTCAACTTTTACGTTGGAGTCAGGTTTCTTCGCCTTCGGCATAGCAATGCCTCCTTCGCTCGACGATCGGTGATGAATGCGCGATATTGTAGTAGCCGACAGAATGTGCTGCAAGCGGATGTCGAAGAGTCTCAGCAACCAGAGAGAACCGCGCAGATTCCACGTGCGACACAAGTACGAGCTGAAAAGCGACTATGTCCCGGAGATGTGACTGGCCGTAGCTCAATGATTGTTACCACTCTTTGAAGATAACGAATACCGCCACGACGATCAGCGAGAATCCCACTACATAATTCCATTTCATGGCTTCTTTCAGGTCTACGACCGAGAAAATTGAAAACACGACGAGGGTGATGACCTCCTGAATCGTTTTGAGCTGCGCGGGCTGAACTGCGCATGGCCGATCCGATTGGCCGGCACTTGAAAACAATATTCGATAAAAGCAATCCCCCAGCTCGCTAAAATGACCATGAATAAGGGATATTCCTTGAACTTCAGATGGCCGTACCACGCGAACGTCATAAACACGTTAGAAATTGTCAGCAATACGATAGTCTGCATTGGGCACACTCCTCCTTCTTTTCGAGAACTGTTTAAGCAATTGTCTCTTAGAGGAGGGGAACCAGGAAAGCAATGATCAACTAGCGGAATGACTGATGGAGGGGGTGCTGTCTGCACTTCCCAATGGAGAAATGCTGGCAGAGATGCGTTCAATAGTGGGGAGGGCAGCTTAGCTGCCCTCCTTTTCCGGTCGGTGGTTACATCGCCACGTTATCGCAGAATTCCGAAGAACCACAGTAAGACCAAGAGACTGGCCGGAACACCGAGGAGCCATAAAAGAAACCCTTTTCCCATCGTACCCATATAGTTTGTCCTCCTTCTTCGATTTTACTGCAGCTCTGAGTGGTCTCGTCAGTTAACAGGGGGTCTGCGACCTGTCAACAAATGGACGAGCAGAAAAATGATCCCAATGAGAAATAAGACCCATGAAATGTGGGTTGCCACGGCGGCCGCTCCACCGGCTCCTAGTGCCGCCGCGATGAATCCTATAAGAAGAAAAACCAACGCGTAGTACAGCATACATGTCCTTTCAGGTTGCGTGAAGCCATCGCTTCTACGACGCCTCAACTGTTTTCGAAGTGCTCGTTCCATCAGCTTGCATGGCGCGGATCGAACCAGATTTCTTCAGTAGTCCTTCGAGAGCATCGATATATTCTCCATGCCTCAAGGGTGTATTGTGATTCTCGTGATCCTGGATGAACGGAGACCACTTCAGTAAGCGTTTCATGTTTACTTCTCCCCTATCGGTCTTTCTCTGAGGGAACCGGGTGGTGCTTCTTAAACCAGTCGTCGGTCCACCGTTTCACGTCCTCTCTCTTGTCGCCGTAACGCTCTTGAACCCTGCCTTCGAACTTGTCGTAGTTACCTTCAATGATGAGCAAATCATCATCGGTTATTTTCCCCATTGCTTCTTCAAATCGCCTTTGAATTGCTTCCAGTTTCCCTCGAATTGATCCTTATTCACGATCAGCACAACCGGGGAATTCTCTGAGTGCACATTCAGGTTGCCGATATTCATGGCAGACGCCGTAGAACCCGAACCGACTGAAACGATGAGGGCTGCTAAGAAAATTGGAATTGCCGAGTTCGTTCTCATTAAGACCTCCGCTATAAGAACCATTGCCTGCAAGCGTAATAGGCAAGGCACGGGCCACGCAGGTTCCAAATGCAACGAAACCCGGAATGAACCTTTAGTTTAGTAGGGTTAGATAAATATTATGGGACAGGACACCCCAGGGTATTCGAGAGGTGCAGACTGACAAGTTGTCAGAGCATGCAGAATGAATGGCTAATTGTTTTTATAGAAAACAATATGTTCTGACAGGTGGGACAAGTTGTCCTTGGGAGATCGGAGTGATAACTCCTAATCATATCAAATAGACATTTTTATCAAAATGTCGAAACTACGCAGGCAAAAATCTAAAGGAAAAGTCCGGGTAAGCAGGACTGTATTGTCGGTTATCCTGCCACTGCTGGTGCACGGCGTTTCACGGTTCGACGGAAGCGTCGCGTCTGCCCCGTACTCAGTCGGGCGACTTTGATCAGAGAACATAGCGCATCATTGACCGCCTGCTCAGTGGGAAAGGCTGCCGCCACCTCCGGTCTAAGCAATACGAGGTTCGTCCCCGCCCGATAAGCCTTCAGGTACTTTCCTCGCTCACCCCTTCCAAGGTCTTCACTCCGATACTCTGAGCGCAATTCGTCTTTTCTAACTTTCTTCATAAATTATCCTCTCACGCTTCGTCATCGGACGCGCATTGATGATTCTCGTCTTTCCACCGCGTTCTGTATGGCCGACGACCAGAAAACGGTTTGCTCGCGATGCTCCGAAGGTCAGAAACCGCAGTTCCTGTTCCGAATGATCCGGGTCTGAAAACGTGATGACCAAGGGGTCACCGAAAGCTGTCGCTGCTTCCTGAAAGGGAACACCAAACACACGCAGTAATTAAATGCCGTGTGTTTTTCTGAATCGCCATTCGGCATGGTGGTTTCTGCTACCCAGACGCAGCTTGCATACTGCATCAAGCGCCCGAAGATCATGGCATCCTCAACTACCATCTGCTATTTCCCCTCAGCGGGGTGGAAGGGATGGAGTTTTCGGGAGTCGCCATGGCGGAAGCAACGAAATGTAGCGGAAGAAGGTGCCGAGTGCGCCGGCATGCGATTCTTATCGCGCCTTACAGGCGCGCGAGGCCAAGAGTACCGATTCGGCTGCCGTCGAGACCCAACGCATTAGGGCGACTCCAAAAACTCAGTCTCTTACAACCCCGCTTCTTTCAACACCTGTCCCGTATA
>CAZPNQ010000049.1:0-25548 GCA_964587955.1 uncultured Nitrospira sp. | reverse complement strand
TTGTCGCCGAAGATGAGGCGGTTGTCGAAGATGTCGTGGTCACTTACCCGATGTGATGCGTGGTAGGACTTGTCCCGGTCCTCCAGTAGAATGCGCGGCTCCAGCTTTGGCCGGTTTTCCTTCCCAATCCATGATAGTTCGAGTTTTATTCTAGGCTTCGTCATCGACGGTTCCTGGGTGGGCACCGGGATAAACCAACGGGACAAGTTCTATTTCTCCACATCCGCACTGCCAGAAGCTTCCCGAGGGTCTCTTGGTTGGCAGGGTGCGACATGAAAGACAAATTAGAGCATCTGCAAGACCAAGCACTTGGTTACCGAATGTCTTGACTTCACTGTTAGTCACTTCACTCCCGAGTGAATTGAAATGGCATCCGACCGTATTACGTACCCATCCCTGTTCAATAGATGCATCAATAAGGGCTTTGAGTGCCGTTTCCGCTTTAGCTGCCCCTTTTGTAGATGCTTTTTTCGAAACCAACACTTTCGCGAGCTTCGAATCGATCCCCTGCGCTAGTTCACCTAGGGTATGCTCGCCCAATGGATTGCGCGGCACCGAACAGCGATATTTCAGGGTAAGAAAATCTAGTAGTGATTCGAGAATAATACCAGCCTTTGATGCAACGACTTGTCTATCAAACGTACCGATGGACAATCCTTTCCTCAATTCCTCTATCGCAGTGATAAATTCTCCAATATTGAGCCCTGTCTCTAATGTCCACGGCCCCAGCTCGATCATTTGGGTATTGGCGATCGGTCCCTTGCCCCAACGATACCGGTCTCTCCATGGCCTGTAGTGCGTCGTTACAACGACGTGATTGAAGGTCGCTGCCTCGGCATGAAGAAGCCTCATGAAGCGGTCCAGATGAGGACCATCAATAGATGTCAGCACATCGTCAAGAACAATGATGGTCTTGTCTGTCTTGAAATGCTTTGACAATGCGAGAAAGACACAGATACCTAAGGTGTCAAGGTGCGACTCGCTATAGTAAGCCTGAGGCGGGATTTCTTCTGCGGTTTGAAAATTGCCGTCGAACTCTAGTGACCCAATGGTGTTGGGTTTGAGATAAAAACGGATCTTACCAATCCCCTCACCAGGATGTATCTGCTCATAAAGTTTTTCTACCGCACCCGAAATCTTTTCTAAGATTTCCTCGACGTAGGCCTTTCGTTCACTGGATGAGATGTCGTAAAGCTCCTGTAATCGTTTTTGGGAGGCCTCGAGCCCCTTAGCCTTTATCTGCTTTGCCAGGTATGTATCCACATGGCCTTTAACGGCATTAAAGTGATTTACCGTTTTCTGAGCGGCGTCTTTTGTTTCTTTAAGAGACACCCTTGATGGAACGACGATACGCCATAACTTTCTCGCTTCATCTTCTACTTCAACAGACGTCTCTTGCCCAGACATTAGCTGGGTGAACATACCCCACGAAACATCGAGTGTAGTAAGGGCGCTCAACTTGCTCTTTTGGACAATCTGTCCCAGTGTTCGAGTTGCATTACAGAAGTCTTTTCTTGCTTTAGCTAGTACCGATGTTTGTGATTCGACTTCCTTCTTCGCTTTGAAAACTGCACTAGTTAGATCTTTAAGTTGCTCCATATCAGACATACGTACCGTGAGACGCTTGATCAAACCAGCGGACTCAATCGAGTTCTCACAGACCGGGCATTCATTTAATGTTAGGCGTTTCTCAATGTATAGCTTTGCCGCCTCCAACAACTTCACCAATTCTGATGATTGTGCCTTCTGGTCCGCTTCAGCCGCTTTTAGATTCCCCTCAGCACTGGCTAGGACATCTTTAGCCTTCGTTTGAGAGGTAATTGCACTATCGAGTGAGGCCAACGCGGTTTCTGTAGTAACAAATGTTCCCTCCAACTTATCAATTTCTTGAACAATGAGCTTAAGTTCCGAAACGTCTTTTTTAGCTTCGGACGCGGCCCATGATATTGCATCGGCTCCAGGCCTCCCTTCGGCGGTCCACAAATTTTCCAATGAATCCTTGGTCTGTGCAAATGCCTGTGAACACTGATCAAACTCATTCTTCGTGAGTTTGACTGCCTCGCGCAGAGAAGCCTCTGCTTTTTCCACATTAGGTACTGCAATAAAACCCTTTAACTCCTCGAAACGAGTCTTAGGAACAGCTTCGATCAGTTTCAAAATCGACTTACGACGCAGCACCTGAGCATCTGGGTATCCTGAGTCCGGACTTACAATTGGACCGTCAGGGCCAAGTGTCGCTATCCAGCTTGACTCCCCAGATGTGATAGTAACGTTGACAGCCGATGCAGAAGTCCCCAATGAAGGAACATATTTCTTAGTAGACTGTCCTAAACTGAAATTACAAAGGGAGCCATAAGAACGATTACACAAAAAGTCGAACGCATCAGCTATCGTTGATTTTCCTGTACCATTTTCGCCAAAGATGAGTGCGACTGGCTTCGAAGGGTCAAATTTCAACTGAACAGAAACAGTGGCTCCTCTGAAACCAACAAGTGATATCTTGCTAATTTTCAAGAGGATGAGCCTCCTTTTTTGGATAATTCGATCTCGACTTGGAGTCTCCAATCTTCCGTGGAAAAGGTTCCACCAGATAAGCCCTCCTGGACTTTACCGAGCGCACTTTCGGAAAGAAGTCCGGCCTTACGCATCCTGTCGACTATTCGGAAAGCCAGTTCTTTGTCAGTTTTAGACATAATTTATGGACCTCTGTCGTCGCCTAGGTTAATACTCATGGAAATATTGTTTCTCTGTACTAGGCAATTCAAGGCACGACTTTCCAGCGAATAGTAAATAAGTGCTGCGAGCTCACCTTCTGTTGCAGCTTCACTTCAATTTCGGTGATCAGTTGCTCACGCCGACGATCGATCTCATCCTGCGCATCGAACAACGCCCTTCGGCGTTTACCACGTTCGACCTCGATCGCCTTGATTTGCTTTTGCCCAGCAAGCTTCTCCTCCAATGTGAGTGCAGCAACTGCTGCTTTTCGGGTTTCCTTGATCTGGCGGTCAAACTCCTTGATCTCTCGTTCTAACCCAACCTTCAAGTCTTCGGCCCAAGCATCCAGCTTGTCTACCTCGATCTCGAAGAATTCCGCATTGCGCTTTGATATGTGGCGGCGAATTGATTCCTGGCGTTCCGCAGCTTGTTTCTCAAGCACGGGATGCTGCGCGAAAGTAACCGGTTCCTCAATGACTAAGGCCGGCAGAGAGAAGAGCCGACGGACCGTGTCTTCTTCTAGTAGATTCCCATCGTCAGTCACTCCTGTGGTAATCAAATAGTCTTCGGCTTGATCAAGTGCATCCACAGTGAATAACGACATCGTCAAGGCCCCGGATTTGCCAAGCAATGGTTCAATCACACTAACTTTTCCATCATGTTTTGCATACTCGAAGGTCATTTCTGCTGAAACAAGCATCCGCTGTTTGGCTTGCTCCAGAATCTGTTCAGCCAAAGGATGAGCCAGGCGGTAGAGATGAGCCTCTCCGGTCCGACGGGGCAGCTCATAGAGACCAAGTGGAACATCACCTTTGAATGGCCAGGAGTTCAGTTGGAAAGCGCTCTCCGAAAGAAATTCTGCATAATCGCGCAACTCGAAGCGAGTAAGATCCATCAACATACGTTCGTATCGATTCAGATAAAGCCGTGAGCTTTCGTCGCTGACTCGAAGTTTCTCCCTTACCTCGTCGTCAAAGTGTTCTAATAGGAGCTGCCGGGCACGAGTCATTGCTTCGTCGATCTGGATGCCTAATTCGCTCTGGAGTTGATCGAACGAAGTCTTGATCTCTTGGGGGGTCCGGCAACGTTGATAGATATCCGCAATTCGCTTCTCGAAATCCACGCCGGATTCGATAGCTCCCAGCACTTCGTCGCTAGCTCCGAAGACGCCCTCAAAGAGCTGGAACTTTTCAGAGAGCAGACGAAACACATGCTGATCTGCTTCGTTAGTTTGATTCAGGAAGTTCACAACCACGACATCATGCTTCTGTCCATAGCGATGGCAACGGCCGATCCGCTGCTCGATGCGCTGCGGGTTCCATGGGAGGTCGTAGTTCACAACCAGAGAGCAAAATTGCAGATTGATGCCCTCAGCCCCCGCTTCCGTAGCAATCATGATCTGGCCCTGATCCTTAAAATAATCGACGAGTGCGGAGCGCATGTCGGCAGAACGTGAGCCGGTGACTCGATCTGTGCCCTTATGCAGTTCGAGCCATGCCTGATAAATCTGCTTAGACTTTTCATCATTGTTCGAGCCGTTGAACAAAACAACGTGGTCCTTCCACACACTTTCGGCGAGAACTCGAAGAAGGTATTCCTGCGTTCGTCTGGATTCTGTAAAAATGATCGCTTTCTGAACGGCGCCGAGTTTAGATGCCTTTCCAAAGGCTGTCCGAAGCGCTGTCAGGAGCGCTTGGCCCTTGGCATTGTGGGTGATGGACACAGCGAGCTTCCTGAAACCTTCGAGATCATCAATTTCCTGCTGGATGGCTTTTCGATCGGCGTCAGTGAGCACGGCGGCATCGGCTTTCTCCTCATTCCATTCTTCGGCCATCTCATCTAGGGTTTCAAAATCTTCTGCCAACGCCTCTTCCAGTGGATTCGGTCCATCGGCCAGTCGGAGCCGTTCCCGAAGACGAGAACTCATGGAATCCAGCGCTCCAGCGATTGCAAACGACGACGACGCCAAAAGCTTCCGGAGCACCAGCGTCATCAGAGATCGTTGACTCGATGGGAGAGCTTGCAAGTTATCCCGCCGAAGATAGTCAGAGACGAGGTGATAGAGCTGATCTTCACTCTCCGCCGGTGTAAACGGCTGTACCATTGGCAAGCGCTTTGTATAGCGCACGTAAGGCAAAACTTGTCGGCGTAACGTCCGCTTGCAAAGCGGTTGTAGCCGAGCTTTCAGGATGTCAAAGGTCGCTTGGTTGTGTAAATTGGTAAACTGGTCCTTGAAGCTCTTGAGATCCCCGAAGATGCGGTCATCGATCACGCTCACCAAGCCATACAGCTCCAGCAGGGAGTTTTGTAACGGCGTGGCAGTGAGGAGGAGTTTGGGTGAATCCTTGAGCGTGTGCTTCAGTGTATTAGCAATGACGTTGGTCGGTTTGTAGACGTTTCGTAAGCGATGGGCTTCGTCGATCACGACGAGATCCCACCGCATCAGGCTGATCTCGGCCGCTTTCGAACGAGCAAACTGGTAAGAGCAGAGAACGATGTCGTCGCACTCAAACGGTTGGACATGTCCCTGGCGAACGGTTTCTTTGTAGGACTTTGCTTCGAGAATGCGGCACGGAAGGAAGAACTTCTCCTGTAGCTCCTGGTGCCACTGTTTGCGAAGATTTGACGGAGTGATGATAAGGATCCGCCGTTTGCGCTCCGCCCATTTTTGAGACAACACTAGTCCCGCTTCGATAGTCTTGCCGAGCCCGACTTCATCGGCGAGAAGAGCGCCTTTTGACAAGGGTGATCTGAAAGCGAAAAGTGCGGCATCGACTTGATGCGGATTCAGATCAACCTGGGCATCAACCAATGCACTGGCGAGTTTCTCAAGGCTATCGGACGGACAACGTTTGGTGAGTTCATGTGCGAAATATTTTGCATGGTACGGAGTAAGATTCGTCAAGTCAGAACCTTTCGTTCGGTTTCATGACTGGAGGTGAAGAATACCTGTTTTTATCTAAGAAATCACGTGCCGTTTGGGGATGGGAGCTGATGGCGTATAGTTGGGGACAAGAGCTAATGGCAAATAGCAGATGGCTAATAGCTTTGGGATAGTATGAGCCGAGGCTGATGGCCTTCGGGACCAAGAGCTGATAGCGAATGGCTTATGGCTGATGGCGGTTTGGAGGACCAGAGCAAATAGCGTATGGCTGATGGCTTCTGAGGATGAAGAGCGTATAGCAAATGGCTGATGGAGGTCCGAAGGACGGGGAAGTGATGACGAATGGCGAATTGCCAACAGCGAGCCCAAGCAGTGTGACGCGCCAGGCGTCAGCTCGAGTAGCGCGTTTGTGGAGGAAAACGGAGGATCATCGCACGAGCAAGGGCAACTTAAGGGTGAGTGTTACCGGCGGAGTTGCGGAGCTTTTTGGTGGCAGTCCTCCCCAGATGAGAACGTCGGGATCAAGATCGGCGCCGTTAGGCCACGTCACCGTTCCGGCTTCTACCTTGACCTGCCTGAAGACAAGAGGGTCTTTGCGAATGACCTCAAACACCGGCCCTGTCAGGAGATCGGCAACATCTCGTTCAATGACGATGCCATTGGTCAACGTCAATCGAAGTAGATAGCCTTCTCCTGCCATGACATCTCGGACTCTCAACACTGCTGTCGTGCTCCTTCCAAAACTAGTCTAGAGGCGCAATAGGTACCGGCACCCGACCGCTGCGGGCCAGCTCCCAATCTTGGCGTAATTCCTCCCGGTGCATCACCGCCCATTCTAGCACCATCGCCAGGGCACGACGAGGCAATTCACCACGCACGATGGACAAGGTATCGATATCAATCAATGCTTCGTCTTCACTATACACAGCATGAAAGTGTGGTGGATCATGATCATTGTAATACATCCTGATGATAATCCCGAAAAAGCGGCAAAGTTCAGGCATACACTTCCGAGCGATTCAGCCGATGACCGTCAGCTTACCCGTTTCCACTTAGGAAATCACGTTTCGCTTGAAGATAAAGAGCCGATAGCGAATAGCAAATGGCGTATGGCAGTAACCGAAGTGAGTCTGGCAGGCTAGACTATTCCCCGGCTATGAGTTCTGCTTCTAATGGGTGGTCTTTGGGAAAGCGGCTGACACCGAGGACGCTGAAGCCCAGGACATGACCTTGCCCATCCACACGCTCCATAACGGCATCGTGGGCAGTCGGTCGCATAAAGTCCGGAGCCTCCCGAAACTGGACTTCCAGGTAGTCGGCTTCCGGATCAAACCAGACTTTTACTTTTTCTGCCATGTGCGTTCTCCTGGTTTGAGCTGATCTGTAAGACCGGTTCCTCATCACCCGGCTTTTGCAGTCACGTGCAGCCTGACGCCAGTTTTCTTCTGAAGCGCCTTGACGATTCCGAAGAAGGTCTCTGTGCTGGGGTTGCCTCGTGGGGCAAGCATACGATGTAGGCTTTTGCTTGGCTTATGAAGTTCAACCGCTAATTCCTCAAAACCGACGGTGGCATTGACAAGATCACGCAAGACCGCCTTACCGACGCCGGTTTCACCCGCAAGATAGGCATTGATCGCCTCGGTAAAAAGGGCTTCTCGAAAGCGAGGATCACGTTGTGCTCGTGCCGCAACGGTCTCTTTGAATTCTCGTGTGAGTGCCATGTCCACTCCGTTCTTGGACTAGCTGTTCCGTTCGAACCTCCGACGCTGATTGTCCTCATCGAACAAACAGGGTCTTGGACAAGCTGCGAGGGCAGAAGGTCACTATGGATTAATATTTATATATTAGGAACTTAAACTCATATTGAGCAGATAGCAATGACAGATGGCTGTCGGTGGTCGGGTTTGGAGCTGATGACAGGATGGGAGCTAACGCGAACGATCTGCAAGCTAGCTGCGCTATTTCTCGCCGAAGCGGTTACTTTCAGCTGATGGCCTTTGGACTCATGGGCGGGCATAGCCCACGACGGAGCAAAGTCCCTGCAACACGGCTCGAATGGTTTGTGGTGATACTGCACCGAAGGTTTTCACAACACTACTTTCGGAAAGCGTAAACACTTTGTCGAATCTGATCCAACAAGGCTTTGGAAGCGTTCCATGGATTAAATTCGCCGGCCCAATCTGCAGCGCTGCTTGCTTATGTTCAACCGACGTGACGGCCAATCCGATAAAGTCTTCATGTCGATCGGGGGCAGTCAAAACCATCACGGGACGCTTCTTGGAGGACTGGAGATCCGAGTAGGGAAAGGGAATCAGAACGAGCTCGCCGGGCTTACATGCCATCCCAAACCTCATCCTCCTGGTTGCCCCAGACATGGCGCATCGCCGGTTCTTGGGCTTGTTTCAGTTCTTCAGCGGATCGGTCGCGGAAGCCGTGCTTGAGTTCAATGTACTCGACAAAATCCAGCACTTCTTGCGCAAGTGTGTCGGGAAGTTTTTGAACTTCTTTGTAGATCCGTTCAGCTGTCGACATACCGTTCCCCTCCTCTCCTAATGCCAGCGGAGGCTTCCTTCACCAGAGTTCGTGAGCCTAGTGTAGTGAAATACCTCAGAGAATTCCAGCAATGCGAACCTCTTGGGCTGGGTTTAATGCTCAGCTATCGAGACGACGCAAGGTTCTCCAAACAAGGCCGGAAGGCTACCCGGCCTGCAGGACGTCTACTTGGTCGATCAGCAATTGGAGTTTGATGATGGCGAGGCGGCGCTGATCGACGATCAGCTGACGATGTTAGTGCATCAGCTCAGTGACGACCGCGTCGGCTGCCCATGCCCCGCTGACCATTGCGCAGGCCATGGACGGCCATGCGCCGTAGCGATCGCCGCAGACGTAGATTCCCTTCTCCTCTCTGTCAAACTTCCTCGGTGTTCCTCCACAGGCAAGACCGTGTTTCCATCGTTGGATATGCAGCCTTTCGTAATCGGACGAGAGGCCGAGTTGGCGGAACGCCGTGAGGCACAGCTGTTCGAGTTCATGATTGTTCAATGTCAGGTAGCGATCTGCAGATGACGCCAGGATGCGCACGGTCCATCCGCTCGGAGTTTTGGCTACTTCGAGGTAATTGGCAAGAGGGTGATCGGTGTAGAGACCATGGACGAGATTGATATGTGGGAAGTTTGCCAGCGATGGTCGTTGTTTGAACAAGAAGAGGAAGCTGATGTAGGCGTGATGGTGGCTCCGAGGGGATGGGAGTTCAGCCACAAGGCGATGTGCGTCCGGGCAGGAGACAATGACCGACTGAAAAGTGTGGGTCTTGAGCCTTCGGCCGTGATAAACACTGACCGCGATCCTTCTGTTTCGTGCTCGCTGTACGTTCTTGACCAACGAATTCAAGTGAACGGTATACGCATCATCGGCGAGTA
The DNA here is from genome assembly GCA_964587955.1 of uncultured Nitrospira sp. Lineage (GTDB taxonomy): Bacteria > Nitrospirota > Nitrospiria > Nitrospirales > Nitrospiraceae > Nitrospira_D. The sequence goes on along the minus strand of CAZPNQ010000049.1, from coordinate 16,530 downwards.
GTTTCCTCACGATCGTTTCCGATCCTCCCCGGACGCAATGCCACGATTCTTTGAGATTGATCAGGGAGTCCAAACACTCCATGGCATACCTCGCGTTGACGTGCTTCCACGGAGCACAGACCTCGCCGAGTAAGAGTACATCTAACAGTCTCTGCGAGCGCCGATCGAGGGGACCGTGACGACGTAGCCATGTGTCAAAACTGATGCTGGACGGCAGGGCCGGAGAAAGGGTCTGACCAAACACACGCGCGGCTCCGGGACAGGTCTGTTGCAACCATGGAGCGGAACGATGAAATGGCCGCGGCTCACTTTCCTTCAAGAACCAGATATGAGGAAGACCCGTTCCATTCAATTTTTGAAAGGAGATTTCCAGCTTATTTTTGAGCAGCCAGCCAAGGCTCTTCCCGTTGGGCAGACCATAATTCTGAAACTCCCGTTGATCGAGCTTACTCTTCAGCTCGCTTCCCAATACATAGCGTGCCCCATGCTCCCCCGGAGGGTGTCTATTGGTAGAGACGCGGCCGCCTAATCTGTTTTCAGATTCAAACAGGGTGATCGACAGGTCGGTATTTTGCCTGATCCAATAGGCAGCCGTAAGTCCCGCCAAGCCTCCCCCGATGATGGCAACCCCGTTCGGTTTATCGCTCACATCTCACACAGCGCCAATGTTGGCCGGAGCCTACCCGTTTTGCGGTCGAAAATCATGTGTCTGAGTGAAGATCGGACGGCAGTAGCGCCGGCGTTGACAGGGTGTCACGCACCACATTACACTTCAGGCGTGATCCAGACCTTTGCCGACGCACGTACGAAGGAGCTGTACGAAACTGGCAAGTCGAAGCGATTTCCTCCGGACATGTGGACGCGAGCGATGCGGCGACTTGAGTATTTAGATCTAGCGGTCAGCGTGAACGATTTGAAGGTTCCTCCGAGCAACCGGCTTCACAAGTTGGAGCGGGATCGGGTCGGGCAGTATTCGATCGCGGTCAACGACCAATGGCGGGTGTGCTTTCGATTTGAGGGAGGGGATGCCTACGATGTGGAAATCACGGATTATCATTAGCGGAGGTGCGCGATGAGTCTCCCCAATACGCGAGTGCGGAAGGTTCGCCCCACTCATCCGGGCGCGATGCTGCGGGAGGATTTCTTGCCGGTGTACGGATTGACCGTATCGGGCTTTTCGAGAGCGCTACGCGTCTCCCGCCAGACGGTGAACGAGTTATTGCAAGAACGCCGCGCGGTGAGCCCTGAAATGGCGTTGCGGCTTTCGCGTCTCTTCGGGAACAGCCCCGAGTTTTGGCTCAATGCCCAGCGGGCGGTGGACCTCTGGGAGGCGGCGCGGAGCATCAAGGAGTCCATCAAGCTCATCTCACCCCTCACCGCCGCCTAAGAGGCACGATCAGGGACGCATGGAGCACGACGGCAACGGGAGCGGGCATGGAGTTCATTAATCTGATCGATAAGCAGGTCGCTCACGGCGATTTAGAACGGGCGAAAGATGGAAGGCTCATGTTGACCGTCAAAAATGATATGCCACACCGGCCATGAACCAATTGGTCCGGAGAGCGCCCTCGAAGTGGTTGTTTGAAAACTGAACGATCGTCCGAAGTCATATATAGCGTTTAGACGTCATGATGCTATAATGTCATAGCTTGAGAACTTGGAGGGAGGCATCATGCCATCCGATACCCGGACGACAGTGTATTTGAAGCCCAAAGTCTATCGCGCTCTGAAGGTCAAAGCCGCCACAACCGACCGCTCTGTCTCCGACTTGGTAAATGCCGCGGTGCTGGAATCCCTCCGCGAAGATGCCGTCGATCTGGAGGCATTTGATCGTCGCGCCAAAGAACCGTCCCGTTCGTTCGAGAAGGTGCTTGAGGGCTTGAAGCGTGACGGGCTCCTATAATCTCCTCATCAAGCGCTCGGCAGAGAAAGAGCTTAAAAAAATCCCTGCCACCGACCTTTGTCGGATCGTCGACCGTATTCACGAATTGGCTCAACAACCCCGTCCTGCCGGTTGCGAAAAGTTGTCAGGGGACATCGAGCGTTACCGAATACGGCAAGGCGATTATAGAATCGTGTATGGGATCGATGATGCTGCCCGCCTTGTTGAAGTCGTTAAAATCGGCCACCGGCGGGAAGTCTATCGCTAGCAAGAGTGCTTGTCGTGTTCGATCCATTCGAGCGACCAGCGTCAGGGTGAAGGGGAAAATTCTGGATGATGTTCGATCCTCTAGGCTTGTACCGATTGTCAAAAATGATATGCCACACCGGCCATGAACCAATTGGTCCGGAGGTCGCCCTTGAATTGCTGATCGGAGAACTCGACAGTCGAGCGGGCATGTTTGTATTCGGTGAAGAACGCAACATGCGGCGTCACGTACATCTTCATGCCGACGAACACATTGAATACGGGGTAGACGGCGGTTTCGTCTTGCGGGGCGGTTCGTAACCGTGAGAGGCCGAGTCCGCTGCCGACTCCGATATAGGGTTGGATGCGTGCGTCGGGATAACGCGCGATCAGGTTGGCGGTCATGTGATTGACCGAGAGGCCGACGCCAGGAGTTCGGCCGTTCTGCTGGGTCACACCCAAGATCGGCTCGCTGGCTGTGACGCCTTGCTCCGCGATATTCGCATCGCTGTGCGAGAAGTCGAATTCCAGGCCCAGCCATCGCAGGTCACCGGAAAAGAAACGCCCGGCTTTGATGCCGAACGCCGCTTGGTTATTCAGATCCAGATCGTTTGACGTCACCTCGCTCAAGCTGCCGGTTCCCCGAACATTGACCAGATCTTGGGGAAATTGGTATCCGCCCTGACCGGCTATGTACCACTCGGCTCGACTTGACTCACACCAGACAAGCACCCATAGACCCAGGACAAGCAGGCTTATGAACACGAATCGTCGATGCACGCTGCACCTCCCCTCAGGGTACGAACGACTCATACCGCGATCTCTATCCTGAATGACAACAGGAAGGCCGTCAATGGCACATCCTTGTATCGAACTTCATGCAGCTTTCTTACCTCGAGATTCCCGCTCTGTCCCTTTACGTCTCTGCTTCTATGCGAGACTCCACCTCGGGTGTCGTCCTGACGGCGTCGAGTAAAATGGCGACGAGCATGTCGCTCATGACGTTCACGCCGGAGCGGGCGCGGGCAATGATCCAGTCTACCGTCATGATCAGAGGAATGGCGGCCAGGATAACGTGGTCCGGAAGGCCGGCGGCGGAGAGGACGAGCGGCAGCACGATCATCCCGGCTTCTGGAATTCCTGCGACGCCGGCACCGGCAATGATGGAGGCCACCACGATCACGATTTGGTTCGACATCGGCAGGTCATACCCGAGAGCGTGAGCCAGAAATAATGCGGCCATCGCTTCGTAGAGCGTGATGCCGTCGTTATTGAGATTGGTCCCGACGCAGGCCGCGAGGCGCGCCGACTGCGGCGAGACCTGCATCCGTTCGAGACAGCGAAGAGTGATCGGGACCGTGGCCAGACTGCTGTTGCATGACATGGCGGTCATGATTGCATCGGCTCCCTGCCCGATGTAGATCCTGGGAGATTTCTTCCCGACGACCCACGCGGCCAGCGGATAGTAGATCAGCGCATGTACCCCCAGGCCGATGAGCATCGCAGCCAGGAACATCCCGAGCACAGAGAAGACGCCGATGCCCGACCGGCCGACGACATGCGCAACGACACCGAACACGGCGAACGGCACGGTCAAGATGACCCACCAAAGAATCGTCACCAACCAACTATAGGTCCATTGAATCACCTTCACCAGGGAAGCGATCACCCCGTCAGGATGGGTACTCCTGCTCTGTGCCCGTCGCAACGCCACACCCAAGACCAGTGCCAGCAGCACCACGCCGATGATGTTATTGCTCGCAAAGGGATTGGCAAGCGTACGAGGAATGTAGGCTAGCAAATCTTCGACCGGATGTGCCGACGGCGTGAATGGTTGGCTCGTACTCTTTCCTGGTACAACCTGGAGCAGTTCCTCGACGTGGCCAATCCACGATTTTCCCGGCTGCCAGAGGTTCATCATGGCGAGACCGATCGTCATGGCTACGGAGACGTTGACCAGACAGATCACGAGGAGCTTCATCCCCTGGCTCAACGGAAGTGACGTGCGGATCAACGAATCGAGGATGGCCACGAAGATGAGCGGGACGGCGAGCGTCTTGAGAATCCAGACCACCCAGAGGCCGAGTTTGCCGAGGTGCTCGTTACGCAGCCCGTTGAGATAGGGCTCCTCACCAAACACAATGCCAAGCATCGCACCGCAAGCCACGGCGATGAGGACTTGCGCATACAGAGGGAACGAACTCCGGTGTGACGTGACGTGCATAGTGCGATCAGGAGCGGCGGCAGCTTACCCGGTTTCCCCCTCAGAAATCACCTCTTCCGGCAACAAAAGCCAACGGTAAATACCTGAGTTTTATGGCAGGCCGGAGCTTCCGGATATCACGGAAACGTTCTGTCATATCTTTACAACGCCAACGCCCTCCCAATGTAGGATACCCCGGCGAGACGTGGCTCGATACAATCGCCGCCATCACAAGGGGGTGACAATGGTGCAATTTTCTCATGCGCGAACCTACCAACGGTTTCCCTTCTACGCTCCGCTCATTGTCGGTGGAGAGTCATTCGTCAACGAGGGCATGCTTCGAAATCTCTCGATGCACGGGTGTTCGATCGTGTGCGATCGAGAATTGCCCCTTGGCAGCACGGTGCGAGTGAGCGTGCTCTTGCCGGATCAGGCGTCGGCGTTGCCGATTGAACTGGGCCGGATCATCTGGGTACAGGGCAATGAATGCGGGATTGAATTTGTGCAGCTGCCGCTGCAGTCGCGGTTACGTCTCAATCGCACGCTACGAGTCGAGCTGATTCGTTTTCTGAGCGCCCCCAAGAGTCGGGAGTTAGAAGCACCTACCGCCTAGGATTGCCGTGACTGATCCTTCACCACCGGCGCGGCATTGTAGGCAATCCTTTTATATATTCTTCGGCCACAAGGAACTCAGCTCCGGATACTTCTCGCGATAATCGGCGTGACTGGCACGGATGACTTTGAGCGCTTCCTCCCGTCCATACACACTCGTAATTTCTACTTTGTGGTGCGTTGTCCCTGGCGCACTCTTGTAGGTCAGAAAATAATGTTGGAGACGATCAAGAAGCGCCGATGGGCATTGCGAGATGTCCGTGAAGTTGCCATATACGGCATCGTCCCGCATCACCGCGATGATCTTGTCGTCGGCTTCACCCCCGTCAGCGAGGCTCAATCCGCCGATCGGCAACGCCGTCAAGAGGATGTCGCTGTGCGGAATGCTTTTTTCCGACAACACGCAGATATCGAGCGGGTCGCCGTCACCGACCATACCCTTGCGGCGAGCCCGCTTGGCAAAGATACCGGCAACCTGTTCTCCGGAATAGGTTTGGGGAATGAGTCCATAATAGACCGGACAGAAGTTGGAAAACCGCTGTGGCCTGTCAACCTTGAGAAAACCACTGCTTTTGTCCACTTCATATTTGACGGTGTCGGTCGGGACGATTTCAATGTACGCCGTGACCACGTCCGGAGCTTCCTCGCCGATAGAGACGCCGTGCCATGGATGGGCCTTGAACATCAACCCGAGCAAGCGCTGAAAGGGATCACTCCCCGCCCGTAGCTCGGTCGTCCTGTCTGTGTCGTCTCCCCTTCCCTTTCCCTTCTTCTCTTTCATGTCACCTCCGAATCATGTCGAACATCTCGGACACGTTTTTTGAGATCGGCCGGTCTTTCATATAGCGATCTCGCCTGAGCCGAGCAAGCTCTCGTCGATCTGTTCGTTTACCGAGATTCCGGGATGCCTCCAGTCATGCTCGTAGAGCCGATTCATACCGGCTTACTTTGTGCGAACCTTCACGATAACCGCTGCTATTTCATCCAGCTTGACTGTGGCATCGAAGAATTCCATCCCCGTCAATTCCGCAAGCTGGACGGCATGGGAACCGACCTTGGCAACCTTGCCGTCCAAATCCTGGCCTGATTCCAGCTTGACCTTCACCCGCTTTCCAATCTGTTGTTCCAGGGCAGACTTGATAACATCGGGGCTATTGAGATCCACGATTGACTCATCACCTGCCATGGCTGATGTCGTTCCTAAAAAGGCCAGGCTGAAGACCACTGCAAAGACCCAGACCGCGAGCACCATTCGTCGCTCCATGAACTCCTCCTTATACGTGAATATGCGTGGTGCGATAACCGGAGCCGAGCATACCGGGAACACATCGGAATGTCACTCGTATCCAGATACATCCACGCAACGTAAGAACGACACGGTAGCATGCCGTACCTCCTGTCGCGTACTATCTCTGCTTTATCATTGCCTCTCATGCGATTATGCTGAAATGGATCGTTCGCCCTATCGTGCTCGTTATTCTCTATCTCCCGCTGTCGGCTTTCGACCATTCGCATCAGACCGTAGAAATCTTGCCTCACTGGAAGAAGGGAGAGTCGTTTGACCTCGCCGTAACACGGGCACGTGAAAAATCCGTCGACGGCCGGTCGATTCTCTCAGGAAAGACTCACACGCGTTTTTCCATCGATGTCCTCCACGCAGATGACAAGGGATATCTGGTCGGCTGGACTGCGGGTGAAACGACGTTTGAAATTCCTGCTTCCTCGGAGTCCTTCCTGCGACAGGTCGTCGGCCTCATGAAAGGCATGCAGATCGTCCTTCAGCTCGACCATCGAGGGACCATTAAAGGTGTTCAGAATTGGGAGGCGCTCCGAGGCGAAACGTTGAAAGCGATGGATGCCCTCTTGGCCAAGGTGCCCGCCTCACCAAAAGAAAGCATCGATCACACGCTCATGTCCAATCTGCGCGCGCAATGGAAAACCATGTTTGCAACCAAGGAGCAAGTCGAACAACTGTGCACACGAGATGCCCGGATCTATTTTATGGCCCTGGGGAGAAGGTATGTTCTCACCGAGCCATACGAGTACAACGATCAGCTTCCGAATCCGCTCGGCGGCAATCCCTTCCCGACACGGGCAAAAATCATCATGAAGACATTCGATCGCCAGTCCGGGCAAGCCGAGCTGAGCTGGAACCAAACGACCGATTCCAAACAGGCCACACGCATTCTTGAATCGATGATGAAAGATCTGGCGGCCCGTCGCGGTAAGACCTCACCGGATGGGGAGTTCACCAAAGTCATTACCCTGAACGACGATGCTGAAATCGTGGTGAATGCCAACACGGGATGGGTGACAGAGCTCACGCGTACCCAGTCCGTGGCGCTCGGTACGCGCACCCAAAAAGATACGACGATCTTTGTCAGATCCATGAAGTGAACACAACCGGAAAAGCCACTTCGGTCATCGATTATAAAGTCACTACACTCGACTGACGCCGCACTTTCGGTGAACTCAACAATCGTTTGATCGGAGAATGACATGACTCCAAACACTTCGCTGCGAGTGATTGCCCGTGCCAAGGCTAAGATGGAGCACGTTGCACAGGTTCGGGAAATCTTATCCGCGCTTGTCGAACCAACCCGTCGTGAATCGGGATGCCTCAGTTACGAGCTTCTGCAGAATAGTGCGGATCCAGCCGACTTTGTCTTCGTTGAGAAATGGGCGAGCGCTGCGGCGGAACAGGCTCATTTCGCCACTCCGCACATTTCCACCGCACTGCAACGATTGGCAGGACTTCTGGCCGCCGAGCCGGAAATCTGCCGGTACATCACATTGAAGTGACGCAGCACGAGGGAGCCGACGACCTCGAGCTTTGATGAACCGTACGACAAGATGAAAAACGGCTGATGTTCCGGGGTTTATTCGGGACCGGATCGACGACACCACTCAAGAAGCGATGTTCAAACCGACTTTCCTTCGGCATCTATGACGGCAATGCTATACTGCGCGACCATGACGCCTGTCACACCTGAGACTGAACTCTTCTTACGGTTCGAGAATCAGCGGGCGGTCGTGTCTCCATGGGGAGCGTCGTTGCGCCGGTATTTGCTGATCGACGACGTAGGCAGGGAAACCGATATCGTGTGGGGGTATTCGGGCGGCAACGGAAAGCGCGGCGGACAGGGGGACGTGCTCATCCCGTTTCCCGGCCGCATCAGCGATGGACGCTATACTTTCGAGGGTCAGCCTTTGCAGCTCGAACGCAACGACAAGGAAGGTCCGAATGCCATCCATGGATTCGTTCGCAGCCTGCCATGGCACGTTCAGGAAACACACTCAAATAAGGTGACGTTTGAGATCCGTCTCGACACTGAGACGTACGCTGCACGAGGTTATCCCTTTTCACTTGCCGTAGGGGTGACCTATGAGCTCGGCCCCCCGGGGCTCACGTGTACATTCACAGTGAAAAATATAGGGCAACGAGCAGCACCGGTCGGAGTCGGATTCCATCCCTACTTCACGGTCGGGACGCCCATGATCGATGAAGCTGAGATCCGAATCCCAGGCGCCGGCTATCTGGAATTCAATGAGCGGCTCGTTCCGACAGGGGCGATCCTGAGCGTGGCGGACACGCCGTGGGACTACCGACATTTTCGGCGGGTCGGTCGTCAGCGCTTCAACCATTGTTATGTAGAGCTCGAACGCGACGCGCAAGGACTCGCCACGGCATCACTCCGCCATAGTGCAGACGGTCGTGCAATCGCCATCACGATGGATGACGCATTTTCCGCAGTGGTCGTGTATACCGGGGATGCCATTGCAGATTCGCCACGAGCCGCGCTTGCCATCGAACCGATGACCTGCGCAAGTGATGCATTCAATCATCCGGACTGGGGTCTGAAGCGGCTCGTTCCTGGTGAACTATTCTCCGGACGTTATACCGTACGCCATCGAGACCCACCCGTCGAGACTCATTCACACTGATGGGAGAGAGCGGTTGGGTGATGAGAGAGACTCGATCCCAGCTCGAGTCTCTGCTTCTGCGGGTGAGACATCCGTTGCATGAGTCGAACGAATGCCCGAGCCGATCGCCTGAGGCATCGACTCTGCCTTACCGTCTCAGCAGACGATCGCTCAGGCTATCTTCCGAACGTTGGATGGCTTGCCACTGATAAGATCGCGGTGAAGCTGGTAAAGCTTGAACTGCAGCTCTTCGAACGACTCCCCTTGAACTTGCTGGTCGGGAGAGCCCTGCAGACAGCCGCGCCACTTCCCCTGATCTTGCCAAATAGTGTATTTCGTCATGTCGCAGAGTATAACGACAAGTCGAAGTTACGAACAGAATTTTGTACTTTTTCACCAACGCGCAAGACACGGGACGGACATTCTCTGTGCACGGCTGCCCTCTAGCCCAACCAGCTTTCCGAAGATAAGCGTATGACCTTCCAGCAGATAGGCGCAAACCAACTGACCTTTCGAGTGGCGACGGCAGGATCCGGCGATCGCTTGATACTTTGCCTGCATGGATTTCCGGAATCCGCCGTCTCATGGCGCTATCAGATGGATCCGTTGGCTCAGGCAGGATTTCGGGTCTGGGCTCCTGACCTCCGAGGATATGGCGGCACGACTCGGCCGACAGGTATTGAGGCTTACCGAATTGAACCCTTGATGGACGATATCACCGGACTTCTCGATGCCGCTCACGTTCAACGCGCCATCCTGATCGGGCATGATTGGGGTGGAGCCATCGCCTGGTACTATGCAATGCGGCACGCCGCTCACGTGGAAGCCTTGGTAATCGTGAACGCGCCCCACCCCGCCTGCTTTGAGCGGGAGGTGCGGCACTGGCGTCAGTTTCGCCGATCCTGGTACATGAGTTTCTTCCAACTGCCCTGGCTTCCGGAAACGGCGTTGTCAGCCGGTCATGGCTATGTGATCGGTCAGATTTTTGCCCACATGGCGATTCATCGCGAGCACATGCCCAATGATCTTGTTCAGCTTTATCGACGGCAAGCCTGCGAGCCTGGAGCGCTCGCGGCCATGGTGAATTACTATCGAGCGGCCGTACGAGGCGGCTGGGCCATGCGTCAGCGAAGATTGGGATATCCTACGATCTCCATCCCGACCCTGGTGATCTGGGGATTACAGGATCATGCTCTCGTCCATCAGAATTTAGATGGGCTGAATGATTTCGCCTCCGATCTGACGGTGGTGAAGATCGCCGACGCAGGACATTTCGTGCATGAAGACAAACCGGAACAGGTCACGCGTGAAATGCTGATCTGGTTGCAGCATCACGTAAACACGTGATGTGTTCTTGTACTCATGAAGCCGTCAAACGCTTCTAACAGGGTGCTGAAAAGGTCCGCCCGCGCCGTTCACGATGCCTGGTTAATAGTAGCGATTGCGGAAGGACTGGTTCCCGCAGGGAAGGGATTGCCCAGCAGTGGAGTGAGGGGAACGAGAGTGCCTGATTCCGACACGATTGTGTAAGCCGACACACTGCCTCCTCGATTTGCCACGTATAAGAACAGGCCATCCTCAGATATGGTAACGGCGGCCGGATTGGGCCCTGCCGGTGCTGGGTTCGGAGCAGTCCCTGAAGCCGGCTCGAGGGTGAGTAAACCGTTACTTGCTATGGCAAACGCCGACACATTCCCTTCCCCATTCGCAATATAGAGATGTGCCCCATTCGAAGCGACTGCGATGCCGTTCGGAGTCGTTCCACGCGTGGAAGCAGGATTCGGATTGGATCCGGTCGGTGGCACCAGTGTCAACAACCCGGATGTTCCAACCTGAAATGCCGTGACGGTGTTGGATGTACCGTTGGTGGCGTATAGAAACTGCCCATTCGGAGATATGGCCAGCGCGGTGAGGCCTGTCCCACTGACGGAGATAGGATTCGTTCCTGGCCCAGCCGGCGGAACTTGTGTTAATAGCCCGGACGTTTCAATCTGAAATGCCGTGACGGTGTTGGATGCTCTGTTGGCCACATAGAGAAACCGTCCAGGCGAAACAGTTGTTAATGCGATCGGAGCCGAACCTCCCGCGGCGACGGGATTGGGATTACCCGCAGTGGCTGGGACACGTGTAAGAAGGCCGGCTGTACCGATACTGAAGACGGTCACGCTGTCAGATCCACTGTTCGCGACGTACAGAAATTGGGAATCCTGTGAGATGGCGAGTGCTCGCGGTGTCGTACCGACTGCGGCCGGATTGGGAGTTGCCGTCGTCGACTCTCCCCGCAATAGCGCACCATCGGTACCGAGCCTGAAGGCCGTCACATTGTTGGCTTGGCTATTCGCGGCGTATGCAAAGAACCCGTTGGGTGCCACGGCGATTGCCGAAGGAGCCGAGAGATTGACGAAAGGAGAGCCGGGAATCGGAGCAAGCCCGCCGGTGGAGGGGTTGATCGTGTATCCGGACACATTGTTGGACCCACTGTTTGTGACATACACGATTGCCGCCGTTCCCTCACCTCCTCCGATTGTCCCTAGGCCGCCGAGACCTCCTTCTCCACCATCACCGCCGCAACCAGGGGCAAACAACACGAATGGTACAAACCACGCGAGTCGCCATCTCTGCGCAAAGGACGGCTTATAGATGCGCCAACGTAGCATTTTTGGTTTATACCACTCTTGCGAAGCCATAACAACGCCACCATTGAGGTTCGGTGTGGCCGTGATCGGTGTAGGATGAACTCAGGGTCGGGCGACATGGGGGTAGAGATTCGGCGAGTGCGATCGAGTAACTGATAGGTCGTGAAGCCCGCGGCATTGACTGACCGCGGGCTACAAATTCATTATGGAAGGAGACTTATGGCATGCTAGCCATTGCGACGTTGACCAGGGTAGTTAATATAAGCAACAGCTGTCCCGTGAACGAATGATTACTCAGTTCTAGAACGGTGACCCTGCAATGGGAGCTAATACTCCCGTCCCTGCCGCGACCGTGTAGGCCGACAAATTATTCGAGCCTTGGTTGCTCACATAGAGAAAGGCATCATTCGGTGAGACCGTCACACCACTGGGATTAGTGCCGGCTGCAAAGGGAGAACCTGCGACGGCAGCTACCACGCCTGTCCCTACTGTAATCGTGTAGGCCGACACATTATTCGAGCCCTGATTGCTCACATAAAGGAAGTCACCATTCGGTGAAACCGCGACGCCGCTGGGGCTGGTCCCGGCTGGAAATGGGGAACCCGCAACGGCAGCTACCACGCCTGTCCCTACTGTAATCGTATAGGCCGACACATTATTCGAGCCCTGGTTACTCACATAGAGAAAATCATCATTCGGTGAGACCATCACACCACTGGGATTGGTGCCGGCTGCAAAGGGGGAACCCGCAACGGCAGCTAACACGCCTGTTCCTACGGTAATCGTGTAGGCCGACACGTTATTCGAGCCCTGATTACTCACGTAGAGGAAGTCACCATTTGGTGAAACCGTGACCCCACTGGGGCTGGTCCCGGCCGCAAAGGGCGAACCCGCAACGGCAGTTAATACTCCCGTCCCTCCTGTGATTGTGTAAGCGGACACATTGCTTGAGCCTTGATTGCTCACATAGAGAAAGCTTCCGTTCGGTGAAACTGCCACGCCACTGGGAACCGTTCCGGAAGCAAATGGTGATCCTGTTACTGGAGTTAACGCTCCAGTCCCTCCAATCGTATAGGCGGACACATTGTTTGAGCCTTCGTTACTCACATAAAGAAAACTTCCGTTCGGTGAGACCGTCACTGCACTGGGGTTCGTCCCGGCGGGAAATGGTGACCCTGTGATTGAGGTTAACGTTCCCGTCCCTCCAATCGTATAGGCAGAAACACTGTTCAATCCTCGGTTGCTCACATAAAGAAAATTTCCGTTCGGTGAGATTACTACATGGCTGGGAGCTCGCTCTTCAAAGCCACCATCTCCGCCACCACTGCTGGGACAGCCGGTCAAAAGGAAAAGCATCGGCAGAACCAACGTTGACCAGGACCATGATCTTATCTTCATATCGTGTTCCTTCTGGTTGCACACTAAGTGCATTAGCTACTCCTCGTATAGCACGAGGAAATAGAGGCACAAACTAAAATGACTTTTTTCGTTGGACTCCGATCGGCTCTCGCTGGCACACTGCCTTGCCGACCATCACGGAGTAGGATCGATCGTGCCTAACACACTCATCATTCTAGGATCCGGCTATACCGCCAAGTTTCTCCTGCCACTGGCCCAGCACCGCTACTCCCATGTCTTTGCCACCAGCCGAAATCCCGATCGGCATCTCATGCACCTGAGGCCTGAGCAACGGATACGATTTGACCTGGCACAGCCTGAGACGTGGCAGGCGATTCCAGCATCTGCCGATATCGTGTGGTGCTTCCCCGCCGTGCCGATCGAGTTGGTTCGGCAGTTCGCTGATGCCGCATTTCTACGATCCCGCCGACTCGTGGTGCTCGGCAGTACCTCTGCTTACGACGCTGATCTCTCATCACAGTACCCACCACCCTGGATTGATGAAGCCGCTAAAATTGACCTAACAATACCTCGCGTACAAGGTGAGGAACTGCTGCGAACTTTATATGGGGCCGTTCTATTACGAGTGGCAGGGATCTATGGCCATGGCCGAAACCCTATCGAGTGGATCAGAACGGGCCGAGTGAGCCGCTCACGCAAGTATGTCAACTTGATTCACGTGGAAGATCTGGCCTCGTCGTGCCTCGCAGCTCTCAGGCATGCCGGCTCCGGCGAGATCTACAATATCAGCGATGGATCTCCAAAGACTTGGGTGGATATTTGTCAGATGGCTGAACACCGATGGGACGTTCGATCCGTTGACTCTGAGGTCGACTCAACAGGGAAGCGATTGTCGAACGAGCGGATGTGCCAGTTACTGAAATCGGATCATGCGAGCTTACGCCACGGAAATCTCTACGAGGCGCTGGAACTGATCCAGCGGAACTCGCTCAACGAAGCAAGGCCATCACGGTAAGGGCCACGAGCAAGTTATTTATCGCGTGGGCGACCATACCCGGAATCAGACTTCCCGTCCGTTCATAAATCCAAGCCCACAGGAATCCGCTCCAAAAGACGCTGATGAATCCGATCAGGCTATAGCCGTGGGCGAGAGCAAAGATACCGGTGCTGATCAAGGCGGCTGGAAGGAATTCGAACCGGCGGCGAAGCATCGCGAACAGTAATCCGCGAAACGCAAGCTCCTCGAAGATCGGCGCGAAGACGACATACTCGAGGACACTGACGCCCATGACGGATGGAGTCCCCCACACGAGATTCTGATCGAACCATTCCGTCCAGTGGTTATTTAGATTCATGACCTCGGCAGCCCGTCCCATCACCCATTCACCCCAAAGTCCGGCGGCGATCACCGCGAGAATGGCGCAGATCAGGCGTCCAAGATTCTTCCTCCCGATCCTTAGACCGAAACCGTTCGAGAACGTGAGACCCGCAGGCTTGAGCAATCGAACGTACGCGAGGGCTAGCAGCGGCAGGTTAGCCAAGGGAATGGCCAATGCGCGCAATGAAGCATGCTGAAATGAGGACGTAGTCATAATAACCGCCGTCATGACAATCCCTAACGCACCGCCGCGGAGGATGACTGCCGCGGCAGTTCCTCCAGACCAGACCGGCGGAACGCCAGCTACATGGAGACGCAGACTCTCCACCCGCCGTCCCCGCAATCCGGCAACACCCGCAAGCACAACCGACCCAATTCCCAAGCACATCAATTCGAACGCGATCAATGGGCGAACCCACCGTTGAGTCCGATCCTCCCTGAGGACGGCCTGCGCCTCAACCGTCGACAGGAAATCCTGATCGCCCGCGCGTCGGGCCAACGTTGAGGCGAGGCGATCATAGAACCATCCGCTCGGCAACACCTCCGCCAGTGTGGCCTGCAATTCTGCTTCGTGTGTTCGACCAAGCGGTTGAGTCCCGTATGCAGCTTCGACGAATTGTTCGAATAGCAATGCAGACGTACCACGGTTTTGCCACCCTTTGATTTCAACGAAGGCCGCTGTATGATCGCCGGACTCTCCAAGCAGGATAGCCAGCCGGAGCTTGGAGAGGGGATCGTCGGTCGTCTGGACCAGCTCACGGTACCACTGGATGGCTTGCGCCTTCGCTTCATCATGGCTGCCCATGGTCCAGTCAGCCAGCCATTGCTGCCATTGCGGCGCTCGACGAAGGCTGTCTTGTGCATCCAACATGCGGCTGACCATGAGTTCAAGCGCGCGATTCGGCTCTTCAAAACGCTGGAGTTTTGGCGAGGTCACCGTAAACCATAGGATAGCGCCGAGCGCTGCAACCAGAATGCCGGCACATATCCCGCTCACAATCAACGACCATCGGGAGCTATAGGGGGAAGTCGATTGTTGGGGAACTATCGGTTGATCATATCGTGGGAAATCCGATGATCGTCCGATTGAAAGTGTCTGATCGCTCATGGGTTGCCGACTATACCACGGGCCTCTGCCTCGCCAATCCCCTCAAAATGGCTATGAAGCTGGTCCCGCAGACGTGTCCTACATAGCCTTACCCATCGTACTTGGTTATACTGACCGCGCGAGATGTAAGGAGCCTATCTGTAATGGAGAATTTCATCGCCCCCCGACGGCTGCTGCTGGGCCCCGGACCCAGCATCGTGCACCCTCGGGTACTCCAAGCCCTGGCCACTCCGCTGGTCGGACATCTGGACCCGACGTTCTTGCGAGTGATGACGGACATTCAAACCCTCCTACGCGGCGTATTCTCAACGGCCAATCGATTTACCATTGCCGTGTCCGGGACCGGATCGGCCGGTATGGAAGCGGCGGTCGTCAACATCGTTGAACCGGGCGACGCCGTCATCGTGGGCGTCAACGGCATGTTCGGAACCCGACTCGCGGCAATCATTGAACGCTGCGGAGGGAAGGCTATTCGAGTAGAAGCTCCGTGGGGGCAGACGATCGAATCGGATACGATTGGTGCAGCGCTTCAGCGGTCGAGCCCGGTGAAGGCCGTTGTGCTCGTCCACGCTGAAACATCGACGGGGGCTTGCCAGCCCCTCGAATCGATCGGTGCCCTTTGTCGTCAGTACAATGCGCTGTTGATCGTCGATGCCGTCACATCGCTAGGCGGAATCCCTGTGGAAGTCGATCGCTGGGGCATCGATGTCTGCTACAGCGCCACCCAAAAATGCCTCAGTTGTCCGCCAGGCTTGGCACCCTTGACGTTAAGCGAGCGCGCACTGTCCATCGTCAAGAATCGCCGCTCTCCCTGTCAAAGTTGGTATCTGGATCTGTCCCTCATCGCGGATTACTGGGAGGAGCACACTCGTGCCTATCATCATACTGCGCCGATTTCGATGCTTTATGCCCTGCGGGAGGCATTGCGCCTGGTCGAAGAAGAAGGGCTCCCAACCCGATTTGCCCGCCATCAACTCAACAGCCGGGCGTTGCTCGCAGGGCTGATGGCTCTCGGCCTCAATCCGTTGCCTCCCCCTGATCGGCGGCTTCCGACACTGATATGCGTCACGATTCCGGAGCACATCGATGAAGCAGGCGTCCGCTCTAAGTTGTTGGAGACGTTCGGCATCGAAATCGGCGGCGGCCTTGGCCCTCTCAAGGGAAAGGTCTGGAGAATCGGAC